>CAYSMQ010000530.1:0-3190 GCA_964432035.1 uncultured Ardenticatenaceae bacterium | reverse complement strand
CGGCGCTCTGCGCCGCCGCTGACACTGACCGTTCTGTCGCTGCTCGCTGCGTCGTTGCCTCACTGTTATCCTTGAGCAGCTACAACTGAAAATATCGGAGGACAGCAGATGACTTTGTTCGGTAGCCGCTCAGGATTGAGGAACAGTGATAATGCAAGTGCATGGGATGATATTCGGGGTGCATGGGATGATATTCGGCGTGCCTTCGACGAGTTTCTTCTCGTTCCAACGTGTATCATTCTCTTGTTTATGTCGATGGCAGTTGGTACTTATGCTCTCGATTCCAATGATAGCACGAGGTTCGCGCCTCTAGGCTCCTTCCTTCAAGCTCACATTTTTGCTGATGCCACAGCGACCACTGACTTACTCAGCACCATCGCCGGTAGCGTTATCACCATGACTTCGTTGACGATCACCCTTTTGTTGATCGTTGTGCAGCAGAGCGCTGCTTCTTTAACTGCTCTAGTTTTTGATCAGTTTCTACGTCGTCGGCACAACCAAATATATTTTGGATTTTTCGTTGGTCTGGCGCTCTATACATTGCTGGTTCTCGCCACCGTAGATACACCCTTTAATCCAGTTTATGGTGCGACTTTGGCACTCTTGCTTACCGTTGTCGCCCTTTTTCTGTTAATGATTCTTATCTACACCACAATCAATCAGATGCGCCCCGCCGTCATTATTGCAACTCTTCATGACCATATTCTTGCGTCGCGCCAACGTCAATTGCCGCTGATTCGTCAGACGCGGCGCGGTTCGTTTTTTCTGGAGGCCGACCGCGTGCCGGTCACGGCGACGCATTACGGATTCATTACTCACGTGAACCTCGCTGCTTTGAAAAAGGCCATCGCCACGCTGCCGGATGGTGTCGAAATCGTATTGGAAGTTTCTATTGGCTCATATGTAGCCTTTGAAGATGTAGTGGCTCATGTGAAAGCGGACTCACCACAAACCACTGAACTCCTCATTAAGGCAGTGCAAGAGGCTTTGCAAATCGAAGGGCGACGCAACGTGCAAACCGACCCGGCTTACGGAATCGAACAACTGCAAATGATCGCTTGGACTTCCATTTCCACCTCAAAATCGAATCCGTCTCCAGGACTGCTTACCATTCAGAGTTTGCGGGATGTGCTGGCGCAGTGGAGTCACGAAGAAAGCGAGTCGCAGGCGAACCCTTTGCCTATCGCTTACACGGATAACGTATTCCAAACACTGATGGACACCTTTGAGGCGCTGGCGGTAGTTTCTTCAGAATCGATGCAACATCAAATTTTTATCGAGGTCGCGCGCACGTTTGCCACAATGTTTAACCGCCTGCCCTTAGGCCAGCAGGCACGGGCCGAGGACCTTGTGCTACGCATCCTGGCGGCTCTGGGCGATCATGTTTTGACCGCCGAACTTGATGCAGCCCTTTCCCTGTTGACTGATGCGCTCAAGTCATCTGGGCGTTTTGAAACCGCTATGTCAGTGCAGGCGGCTCAAGAGCAACTCCAGCTTTCTGTTGGAAGACTGAATTCGCGCTCGACACGAGTTTCAAAACTGTAACAGCGGGCGAGGCGGGGAGCAGCATACACCAGTGCATCGTGGGCAGATCGCAAGACGAGCCGGAAGGTATTGGCAAGAAATGAGGTGGCCGGTGTCGCGGGCGCGATCCGTACCACCTCTGGGCGGGGAGCTAAGCATAGTTTAGCGACTACTCCCCCATCGTCAAGGCCTGCGCCAGAATGTGAATCGCTCCAAGGATCTGTACGTAGTACTCAAAAGAAGCGTAGGGCCTGGCCTCGACCGCCAGCTGGTAGATGGCTTCGGCGATTTCGGTGTCCGACATGTTGGGTGGATCAAGCTTTTTCTGCTTCAAGAGCGTTTCGGGCATAAACATCTTGATTGGCTCATATGTTCTGTGCATGGCCACAGTGTAACAGGGTTTGCTCGCACCTGGCGCTGCGCGGCGGCATTATTGTCGCTAACTTGACGCTTCATTCACTCTCGTTTGACTCCTCGCTGTGACGTTACTTGCCCCGATCCCATATATGGGGGTGGCCGAACTGTGGATAAGTTTGGGCCAAGAACCGCCAATTCCGCCCTTCCCTCGCCCGGCGTAGCGCCCAAATCTAGTACCCCCATATATGGGTTTTGGACCCTCCGGAGCGCTGAAAAACGGCCAGAAATGGCGGTAGAGTTAAGTTAAAGACTATTAAGGTAACGTACTGACTTTTGGCTGTGCTTGAGCAGTTGGCGATACGGGTGTAAGTTTAATCGAAAGCCAGTTCGGTTATTGTGAGAGAAGTCGAAAGAATTGATGGTGGAAGAAGTGCGGAGGAGACAATGTCGCAGTTTGCCGATCCATCATTTGCTGAAAGACTTTTTGAGGCAGCGCCAACGCTCTTGCTAGTGCTGGTAGTGCTTATTATTACAATCTGGCAGATTGGTGTTGCAATAGCGCGATTACGCGAGCATTTTGAACAAAGTAAGCATCTTAAGGCAGAAGACGTAAAGCGCAGAAGGCGGATTAATTCGATAGCCTTCCTTGTCGTCACCCTCGCCGGGCTTGCAGGTTCACTCGCGTTGCGCCTTAGCGCAAGTACAAGCCCGGAGTGGGATCCGGGTCCTCTCAGCTTTTACTTTCTGGTAGGCCTCGGCACGGGGGTGCCGATTGCGGTTTGGGCGCACCTTAATGCGGCAATAGAGTCCTCTTCCGTGGTCGAGAACACGCAAGCCGTAATTTCCAGGAAAATTGTTGTCACGGTGGGAGCCGCCGTCTTCGCATTTATCATGGGCTTCTTCTTTATCGCCATTACGGCCGGTGGAGCCTGACCGTTGGCCCTGATGGCTGGCGAAAACAGTTACGGCCTAGCCCGACACGAGTGGCTCCATTTGCAGACCGACCTTTCGCGGTCGCGCGTTCGTTACAAAAAAGCCCCGACACCTGATGCCGGGGCTTCCTCCTACAATCCGCCGTCAGGCGCTATCCCTCGCCGCGTACCAACGCCAGCACCGCACACGCCGTCTCCACATCCAGGCCATGAAGCTCCAGGCTCTGCACGCCGTTCAGCCCCACGCGCGCTTCCCAGCGCCGGCCGCCGACCCGCTCCGGAAAGGCGCGGCTAACGGTGCCGTCGCCAGCCTGTGCCAGCTGCGCCAGGACCTCCTGCCGGCGTTGCTCGGCTTGCTCGCGCCGGCGGTTGGCCTC
>CAYSMQ010000529.1:0-3193 GCA_964432035.1 uncultured Ardenticatenaceae bacterium | reverse complement strand
CCTCCAGCTCGCGACCGGCCACGTCGCGAAGCCAGACGGAATTCTGCGCAAACGGTTCCTGCCAGACGCGGAAGTAGATTTCCGCCGCTCGCGCTACGTTTCCACGGTCTGCCAGCAACAGCGCGGCGACCGGTAGTGAGAGTAGCATAGGTAGATGGAAGCGTGAGGTCAACGTGACCTCCAATTCAGCCGACAGATGCTCACGCGCCTCGCTATCATCTCCGACCTTGCGGGACACCAGTGCCAGTAAAGCATAGGGGAGTGGTAGACGCCAGTCTGGTGTGGGTGTGCGTGTGGCCAGCGAGCGCCGCAGGTGTTCGCCGGCTTCCTCCCATTTTCCGAGCGCTATTGCCCGGGCGCCTCGCGTACCGGCTTCGAGCGCCTGGCCCTCAACTCTATTAGGCGTTTGCGGAACGCTGGAACGCTGTTTGGCTGCCTTCAAAGCTGCATCGTACCGACCCTGGTGCAGGTAGATAATACTGAGTAGACCGCTCCAGAGCAGGCCCGTTCCAATCTCGTGCTCACGATAAATTTTGATGCTTTCGAGAACAGCCGTTGCCGCCTCTTGGAAATGCCCTAGGAAGTAATGTGCCCTGCCGAGATTGGCCATATGATAGGCTTCGATGTCGGCATGGGACAAGGCCAGATGGGGACCGTCTTGTAGTAAGTCCAACGCTTCCTGTGGTCTTTCCAGACTCACGAGGATATTGCCACGAAGAGCCACAGCATCGGCAACGGCCACTTGATGACCGCTTGCCTGGAATAGTTCTGTGGCTTTGACGACGGCTATTTGCGCTTCGTGAAACTGGCGAAGATTGCGCCGGGCGCGGGCCAGACCCAATAGGGTCTGACCTTCTTCGTTTGGCGAATCGATACGCTGTGCCAGCTCAAGCGCTTCAGAGAAATAGCGCACAGCCTCCTGTGGTGGCCGCAAGGAGAAGAGGCGATTGTAGCCGCGCTCGCGCGCGATGTACAGGCGATCCAGCGGCACTTGTTTACCGGCATCTTCCAGGCGATTTGACAGGGCTTCTGCATCAAGGGCCAGCGCCTCACTTCTTCGCCTGCGGCCTAAAAGGCTGTGCAACGTCATGCGCCATACGAGGAGTCGCAGTCGTGTTATTTGGACGCTCCGATCCGCCTGTAGATCGTGGCCGAGTTCCTGCAGCAGCGCCTCAAGAAAGCGGTCGCCTGCCAGGTAACGTCCCTGCCAGCGATAGAATTGTCCCAGCGCGTGCACGGCTTCAGCCAACGGCCCTACCTGGTTCGTTTCTATTGCCGCCAAACAGGCTATGCGAATGTTTGCCAATTCAGGTTCTACAGCGGCCAGTGTTTCCTGTTGTTGTGGTCCGACTATGTCCTCAGTCTTGGCTGCCAACCAGCGGCAGTAGTAAGCGCTGAAATTTTCGCGATTCGCGGCCTCGCGTTCAGGCTCTGACGCCAGAGCCTCAGCAGCGTACTGGCGCAACACCTCGTGAATGGAGAAACGGCCGCTTTCGCCGCGTTTCAACCAGCATTTGTTGACCAGGGCAAGAAGCATTGGCAGCGGGACGTCACAAACAGCCTGCGCGGCCTCACGCGTGAAGCCGCCGCGGAAGAGAGAAAGGCAGCGCAAAGTGCTTCGCTCAGAATCCTGCAACAGTGTCCAGCTGGTATCGAACACAAGGCGCAGGCTTCGTTGGTTAGCGGAAACATTACCTGCCTCTGTGGCGAGGATGTCAGGGCTATATGATAGTTCCTTGAGCAGTTCGTCCGGCGTAAGGACACCCATCCATGCCGCCGCCAGCTCGATACCCAGAGGCATCCCTTCGACTAGGCGGCAAACTTCGACGATTGACCTGGTGTTTTCTTCTGTCAGGGAGAAGGACGGATGAGCGCGCCGCGCGGTTTGCACGAATAGAGCCACAGCGCTGTTCGTCTCTAACACGTGCCCCAGCTCTGGCGGCATTGCATTCACACCTTCTGCTCGCAGTTCCAGTCCCTGCACCCAGAGCAACTGTTCGCCGCGCACGTTCAGGCGCCTACGGGAAGTTGCCAGCACGGTGAGATCCGGGGCGGCCGTTAGAAGCTCGGTTAAGAATGCTGATAGTTCCTGCCCGGCCAAATGTTCGACATTGTCCAGTAGTAAGAGCATCCGCCTCTCCCGCAGATAGCGTGTTAGCCGTTCGGTTGGGCGACGGTCGGCCCGTGATGGGGCAAGACCCAGGACCTGGATCAACAGCTCGGAAACATCCTGTGGCTCCTCGAGCTCCGCCAGGGATACAAAGGTGATGCCGTCCGCGATCGGCTGAGCATCACGGTGTAGTTGCTGCCGAGTTGCCTGAAGCGCCAGGCGGGTCTTGCCCATGCCGCCGGGACCAACGATTGTAATCAAACGGGTTGCAGGATCGGCGAGCAATCGCTCTAGTTCCGCCAACTCCTCCTGGCGACCGACAAAGGGCGTCAACTGCGCCGGCAGATTATGTGGGGGAAGGTCGCCCCCCTCTTGTCCGGGCAGTAGGCCCAGGACCAGCGCGCGCCGCGCTGCGTCTTCACGGTTGTTTACCCCCAGCTTGTCGTAGATCTGCCGCGCGTACCACTTAATCGTGTTCAGACTCAGCATCAGCTCGACGCCGATCTCGCGATTGGTCTTACCCTCAGCCAGCTTAGACAACACTTCAAGCTCGCGCTCGTTCAGCGATTCAACCAGGGGCTGTCTCAATTCCTCGCTCACATTTCCTTCCAATGGCTGCCTCTCTGGCGCTGCTAAAGTGTCTGTTGGACCTTGGTGTCTCTGGAAAACAGGATGGCATGCACAATTACCATTGTACCTCATCGCTGCAAACGGCCGATTCTCACTCCATCCCTTTTCCACCCACACACCATCCTTCGCGGGTGGTTACAGACTGAGCATAAGGCCTTATCGTGTGTGCAGAAGCACAGTCAACACATAATCACGATGGAGGTAGACAATGTCAGGAAAATTTGTTCGCAGTTTGCTTGGTCTGATACTGGCTATGTTAGTGCTGGCGACCGTGCGCTCTGCGTCTGCCGTGTTGACCGCAACGACCACCAAGCGCTCGGAGTCGATGAACGCGGTCACCAAGACGTGGGAGTCGCCGTTGGCCACTCGGACGCGCACAGAACCGGGGCGCACGAACCGCGACCACTGGCCCGTCACCGCGTACGCAGCGGTCGGTTGGTGCGACGCGTAGGA
>CAYSMQ010000528.1:0-3196 GCA_964432035.1 uncultured Ardenticatenaceae bacterium | reverse complement strand
TGTCCTAGGTTTGGCCGGGTGTTCCAGTCGCGTTTCTCTCGTGCCAGTTTAGGGGGAGGGGAAGTTCCTCAAACCCAAACCAAACTTGCCTATAATATAGGCCCTAAGTGTAAACAAAACATTGATTTATCATAAGAAATATATGAGAAAGGCCCGATTTTCGCCCAAATCGCCCCTATTTACCGTTTTCTCTCAATCATCCTTCTTAGAGAATAGCTCCAGCCACTCCGCCACCTCATCGGCATCTAGTCGCGGAGCTTCTTTAACCTCCGGCTGTGGCGCGGCGCCGCCCCCTGAGCGTGCTTCATCAACCAACCACGAGGCAAAGGTGCTTGAATCAACAACGGGCATCTTCCGGCGTTCAGCTTCAGAGAGGATAGCCCGATCAGCGGTAACCAACGTGTACTCCGGCGGGTTGTGCGCCTTACGAATACGCCGAACCAGTAGCCCATCTGCCTCCTGCCCCGCCGAAGCGAAAATGACGTTCAGTCCAGGGCCCGAAAAGTGCGGGGCTCGTCCACCCGGCAGCCCGCCGTCGAAATACACCGTCGCCCGCCGTTTTGGCGTCGCAGCCAACCACCGCCTCAGCCGCACAATTAGCTGCTCCTCGTCATCAGGATCGGAGAGCTGAATGTCAGGCATTTTGGCGATGAGGTTGTGGCCGTCTATAAGGTAGTGCACGGCAAAAAAGAGAGACTAGAGATCGGAGATTAGAGATTGAATGCGCCGCAATCCCAATCTCAAATCTCTAATCCCCAATCTCCTCTAAGTTAGCAAAACTCGCCGCCAGTTTCTTCAATCCCTCACTCCTAAAGGCCACGGTCACTTCTTCGTCGTTGCCCGTCACTTTGCTTTCGATGACAATGCCCTCGCCGAACTTGGCGTGGCGGACCTTCTGCCCGGTGCGGAATTGCGGTTCTGTCTTTCCATTGCTTGCCGTCGTTTCTTTGTCGCTTGTGGCGCTCGTGGCGCTTCGCTCGCGATGGGGACGCGACCGCACGTAGCCGGCGTCCGTCTGCTCCTCACGGTGGTTGCCGTAGCCATGACTTTGCTGGCTGCTGCGTCGTGGCACCGCACGATCACGATCCCAGCGCCAGCTACTGGCGTTGGAGACGCTTTCTTCGCGCCGCTGCGCCACAGCGCCGCCAGTGACCAACTCCTGCGGAATGTCGCCCAGAAAACGGGAAGGCGCGCTCACCGAAGCGTCGCCGAAGAGGGTGCGGCGGAACGTGTGCAGCAGATAGACGCGATCTTTGGCCCGCGTCAGACCGACGTAAAACAGGCGCCGCTCTTCCGCCAGTTCTTCCATATCCTCCATAGAACGGCTGTGAGGTAATATACCTTCTTCTAATCCCGTGATGAAGACGATGGGAAACTCCAGACCCTTGGCGGCGTGCAGCGTCAGCAACGTTGCCGCGCTGTTCTGCTCTTCGTCCAGCGTATCGGCGTCTGAGACCAGCGCTACCTGTTCCAGGAATTCGCTGAGCGGCGCATCTTCAGCCAACGTGGCGACACTACGAAACTCCATCACGTTGGCCCAGCGCTCCTCTCCCTCGTCTGTGCCGTCGTCAATGTAACGCCGGTAATCCGTTTGTTCCAGCACCAGGTCAAGCAACTCGGCGACGGTCGCATCGTCGCGCACGGTGAGCCAGGCATTCAGCAGCTCGCCGAAATCGGTCAGTACGCGGTGGGCGCGCGTACCGAAACGATGCTGTACGTCAGGATCCGTCGCCAAACGCACCAGCGCTTCCGCCGGTTGCCAGCCCTTTTTCAGCGACCACTTTTCCAGTGCTTGCTGAGTCTTGGCGCCGATGCCACGCGGGGGCGTATTGAGAATACGACTTAGGCTAACAGCATCCGCAGGGTTGTGAATCACACGCAGATAAGCCACGATATCACGAATTTCTCGACGACCATAGAAGCGCGTAGCGCCCACCAGTTTGTAGGGCATATTGTTACGCAGAAAGGCTTCTTCGATGGCGCGTGATTGCGCGTTCGTCCGGTACATGACGGCGCAGTCGCCCGCGCTATAGCCCTTGAGCATCAGGTCATGAATGGTGTCGACCACCAGTTCCGCTTCTTCGCCCTCGTTATAGGCCTCTTTGACGACGATGTGGGCGCCGCCTTCGCGCTCCGTGAACAGTTCCTTGTCCACGCGATCGGGGTTGTGGCGGATGATGGCCTTGGCGGCGTCGAGAATGATCTGCGTGGAGCGGTAGTTTTGCTCCAGAAGAATTAACTCTGCGTCAGGGTATTGCTGGCGAAAACGGTTGATGTTACGAAAATCTGCGCCACGCCACTTGTATATGGATTGGTCGCTGTCGCCGACCACGAAGATGTTATTCTGTGGCGCTGCCAGCCGCTTTAGCAGTTCATACTGGGTCGTGTTCGTATCCTGAAATTCGTCAACCAGCACGTGCTGGTACTTTTGCTGGTACTTCTGCAGGACGTCGGGGCGGTCGTCAAACAGCAGCACGGTGTTGAGCAAGAGGTCGTCGAAGTCCATGGCGTTATTGGCCACCAGCAGCTCCTGATAGACGCCATAGACGCGCTTGGTAATTTCCGAGATGTAGTTGCTCGCCGCGTACTTCTCCGGCGTGACCAGTTCATTCTTGGCGCTACTGATGCCATTGAGCATCTTGGACGGCGCAAATTTCTTGTCGTCCAGATTCAACTGCGCCAGCGCTTGCTTCACCACCTGCAACTGGTCGTCGCGATCGAAAATGACAAAGTCCCGATCGTAGCCGAGCAGGTTATCGGTCTCGCGGCGCAAGATGCGGGCGCAGGTGGCGTGGAAGGTGCCTACCGTCAACCCACGCAGGCGCGTGTCGAGCAACTGTTCCAGCCGGTGGGCCATTTCGCGCGCCGCCTTGTTGGTGAATGTCACGGCCATGATATGCCACGGCGGCACGTCGAGCGTGTGAATGAGGTAGGCGATGCGGTTGGTGAGCACGCGCGTCTTGCCACTGCCCGGTCCCGCCAGGACCAACACCGGTCCCGGCGCCACCGTCACGGCCTCCTGCTGTGCACGATTTAGACCCACCAATAACGTTGTTTCTTGTTCCATGAAATCAGCCTTCCACGTCTACATCTGCATGCTTTTTACCTTTACCCAACGCAATTGAACGCTCGTATGCGGCGAAGATGCCGCGCGAAATGACGGTGCGCAAGCCGCCCTTCTCCAGGTGATACAGCG
>CAYSMQ010000527.1:0-3202 GCA_964432035.1 uncultured Ardenticatenaceae bacterium | reverse complement strand
ATGTGTGGGCGACGGATCTCAACAGCGGCGAGCCTTTGGCCAACCAGCCGCTGACACTTTATGACGCGACGGGTCTGGAGGCAGAAACTGCGACGACCGACGCCGATGGGCTGGCAACGTTTGACTATGAGCCGGCGCGAGAATTCCTGGAAGGTGCGGTCGTGGTTAGCGGTGCGCCCGGCGATGCGACGTTTGGCGTGGGCAGCAGCAATTGGGAGGAGGGTGCAGGGCCCTGGGAATTTAACCTGCCGTACACGACAAATGACGAACAACCGGAATTTGCTTATCTCTACACGGACCGACCCATTTACCGGCCCGGCGATACAGTCCATTTTCGCGGCATCCTACGGGACGCCAATTACGCGCGGTATGGTCTAACCGAGCGTGAAAGCGTAACAGTTCGCGTTGAATTCGCGTCCTTCTTTGAACCGGATCAACCCGTCGAGTTCGAAACAACGGTAGAAATCGGACCCTACGGCACCTTTGAAGGCGAGTACGTGGTCCCAGAAGAGGCTTCGTTGGGTCAGTACCGCCTCTTCCTGGCCGACGAAGGCGCGATTGCCAATGCGTGGCGAACTTTTACCGTTGCCGACTATCGCAACCCGGAGTTCACAGTAAGCGTGACGCCAGACGAGGACGAAATCCTACGTGGCGAGACGGTGGACGTGACTATCGAAGCCCGCTACTTTTTCGGGGCGCCCGCGTCCGATTTGCCGGTCTCTTGGACGGTGCGCGAGATGCCTTATATCTTCTCGTGGGATGGAGCGTACTACAGTTTCAGCGACGAGGTCGACTTCGCGTTCCAGTATGGCGATCAGAGCGGTTTCTTCGGCAATTTCGTGACCGAGGGCAACGGCCAGACGGATGAAAATGGACAGCTGGTCGTTTCGCTACCTGCGGATCTGCTGGAAGATGCCGGTGACGGAAGCCGGATTGTGACGGTCGACGCCACCATTCGTGACATCAGCGAATTCCCGGTGAGCGCCAGCGGTCAGGTCGTCTATCACGCCGCCGAAACGTACGTGGGCATCGCGCCGCAAGACTATCTGAATAGCGCGGGCAGCGAGACAGCCGTCAACCTGATCACCGTTGATTGGGATGGGAACCCGGTGGCTAATGAGGACGTCGAAGTCGTCTTTTACGAGCGCGACTATCAATTAGTGGAAGATGACCAGTTTGGCGCTGGCTTTGGGCGTTGGGAACCCGAGGATACGGAAGTGGACCGCGTACAGGTGACGACCGATGCCAACGGGGAGGCGCAAGCCTCGTTCGAACCGCCTCAGGGCGGCACCTACCGCGCACAGGCATCGGCAACGGACAGTGGGGGACAAACGCATCGCAGTAGCACACTCTTCTGGGTCAGCGACGCCGATTTCGTCGGCTGGCGCGTGAGTCCCGAAGACAAACGCATGGATCTGACGCCGGATCAGCGCACGTATGAAGTGGGCGATACGGCCGAAATTCTGGTACAGAGCCCGTTTGAGGGCCCCGTGCAGGCCTGGCTGACCATCGAGCGCGGCACGGTCTTCGAGCAGCAACTGATTACCCTGCAAAGCAACAGCGACGTCCTGGAAATTCCGGTGACCGAGGCCTTCACACCCAACGCCTTTGTCAGCGTGGTCGCCATGCAGGGCGCCGGGGACAGTGAAAGTGGTTTTGCCGACATTCGCCTGGGTATCACCGAAATCGTCGTGCCGCCCGAGCGGCTCTCGCTCAACGTGGAACTTTCACCACGCGAAGATGTATTGGCGCCGGGCGAAATCGTGACCTACGACATCAGCGTGACCGACTACGCCGGACAGCCGGTACAGGCTGAATTGTCACTGGCACTGGTTGATCTGGCTGTGTTGACCTTGATGGAAGATAACGCGCCGCCCATTGTCGACGCCTTTTATCCGCGCCAGCCTTACCGCAGCCGCGTGGGAAGTGGTCTCTTTGTCAGCGGAGAAGGGCTCGAGGTCGAAATTCCCGAGCAGCAACCGGGTCTTGGCGGCGGAGGTGGAGGCGGCGACGGACAACAGGTCGCGCGTGCTCTGCAAGAAGAAGACGACGCGCGCCGCGACTTCCCTGACACGGCCTTCTGGCAGGCGAACCTCACAACCGGTGAGAATGGTGAGGCGACCGTGGAGATCCCCTTGCCGGATAGCGTCACAACCTGGCGGCTGAGCAGCAAGGCGGTCACCGAGGACTCCCTGGTGGGACAGACCAGCGTGGATATCGTAGCCACGCTGCCCCTGCTGGTGCGTCCGGTGACGCCGCGATTTATGACGGTCAACGATCAGCTACAGTTGGGCGCCATCGTCAACAACAACACCTCGCAAGCGCTCGACGTCGATGTCACGCTTGAAGCGGACGGCGTGACGTTAAACGATGACGCCACGCAGAGCGTGAGCATCGGCGCCAACAGCCAGCAGCTCGTACGCTGGCAAGTCACCGTGGAAGATGTGACGCACGCCGATCTGACATTCCGCGCCGAAGGCGGCGAGTACAGCGACGCGACGAAGCCGACGTTTGGCGAAGGGCCCGATCAGCTTGTGCCCGTGTATCGCTATGACGCCGAGGATATCGTGGGCACATCGGGCGTTCTTGAAGAGACGGGTAGGCAGGTAGAAGCCATCCTCGTCCCGCCCGAGGTGGATGCGCGCGAAGGATCGGTGGAAGTCACGATGAGCCCCTCGCTGGCAGCCGCCGTCACAGAGGCGCTGGATTATGTGGGCGAAGCGGCGGAAATCGAGAGCGCCTGCGCCCACGGCGTCGTTAACCAATTTTTGCCTAACCTGGTCACCGTGCGCGCCTTACGTGAACTGGGTGTGGATCAGCCTGAATTGGAAGGACAGCTGGACGACCTCGTCGAACGCTCCATCCGGCGGCTGGCAACGCTGCAAAAGGGCGACGGCGGTTGGGGTTGGTGCTTTGCCGAGAGTTCGAGCGATTATCTAACGGCGTACGTTCTTTTCGGTCTGGCGAAGGCGCAAGAGGCCGGTTACGAGCTCGCGGACATTGACCTGAATGGCGCGGTGCAGCGGCTGAATATCGAGGATCCGCAACAGATTACGGATGCTCAAGAGGCCAACCGCCAGGCCTGGTTCCTTTACGTGCGCGCCGAGTTACAGGAAGGCGACACCGAGCAACTGGACGCGCTCTTCGAGGAACATCGCGACGTGCTCGACCCCTACGCCCGCGCTTACCTGGCGCTTGCCTA
>CAYSMQ010000526.1:0-3218 GCA_964432035.1 uncultured Ardenticatenaceae bacterium | reverse complement strand
TCGTCGTCATGCTCCTCTAAATCTTCTGCCACTCCAACCTGCACATCCCCGCGGTCCGTCTCCATGCGCACCCCATTCTTACCGCCGGAATGGATGGCATTTTCATTCCCCGCCTCCAAAATCACACGTTTATAGTTAGGCGGCCATTGCAAAATGAAACGGCGGTTGCACACGGGACAAAACCACTCTTCCGCTCCGTCGGGATATGTCTCCACCAGTTCCATTTCATGCCGTTCGGTATCGCGATACATTCCTGCTACTCCTTTTCCTTTGTTTACGGCATCTCCACCGTATGCAACAATCCTCCTCGCAAACGGCCGATCTGCACATAGGGTGCTACCCTACCTTAACAGTTCGTAAGACCCCATATTAGAAACCGTAAGCCGCTATACTGTCTGTCGCAAGAGGAAAATGGTACCCGTTACCTCGTTCCCATGCGCCGTCGCACCGTCCGTCGCGCAGTTACGCATGCCGTGCTTTCACAAAATCCCTTGACAAGAACAAGCCGCTTCTGCTACTCTATTCCCATAATATAGAAATCCAGTCCCAAATATTGAGAAACAAAGCGCCGAAATAACCGTGGCCCGATCCAGTTCCACTGCCGAAAACGTATTGGACGTGCTCTTACTCTTCGACGGTTCACGTCCCGAGCTAACGGCAGACCAGATTAGCCGGCTCATCGACGCACCGCGCAGCACAACCTACCGTTACATCCGCACCTTGCGCGAAAAAGGGTTTCTCGAGCACACCAGCGGCGACGCCTTCCGCCCCGGCCCGCGCCTCCTGCAATTCGCACGCCTGGCGAGGCGTCAGGAAGATATCGGCGCCGTGGCCTTGCCCTTTATGGAGGACCTGTGCGCAGAGACGCGCGAAACTGTGCTGCTCACGCGCATCTCCAACGGGCACGCAGTCTGCATCGAGCGCGTGGAAGCGCCGCAGGCAGTGCGTATCACATTCGAACGCGGCGACGTCCAACCTTTGCATGCCGGCGCGTCCTCCAAGATTCTATTGGCCTTCGCGCCGCGCAGCCTTGTTGACGACTACCTGAGCCGGCCCCTGCCATCGGTTGGCGCCAACACCGTCACCGACGCGCAGGAACTTCGGCAGCAGTTGGCCCACATTCGCGAGTGCGGCTACTGCCTCAGCGAGAGCGAGGTCGACGAAGGCGCCACGGCCATCGCCGTGCCCGTTTTTGGTTCACGAGGCCGTCTGGTTGCCGGGCTCAGCACCGCAGGCCCCACCTTTCGCATGGGGCCAGATGTAATAGAGAAACACGTGGCCCACCTAAAAGAAGCCGCGAAAAAGATTACGGAAAGGTTGGCAGAATGAAGCGCCACATGTAGTCACAAAAGGAGGTGAATCTACCACCCAAACTAGCTTCTATTGTCTGGGGTCATCGCACCCCATATTAACCTGATGACCGGTTTGCGCCCGGCATCATTTGGAGGAGAACATGAAGCGCTTACGTCTACTCCTGGTTGTGGTCCTGATGCTGGCCCTCGCGGCTTGCTCAACGGCCGAACCAACCCAGGCGCCCGTGGCCGAAGAGCCCGTAGAAGAGCCTGTCGAAGAACCCGTAGAGGAGGAGCCGGCGGAGGAGGAGCCTGAGGCCGAAGAGCCGACAGAAGAGCCCATGGAAGAGGAGCCCATGGAAGAAGAGCCCATGGAAGAAGAGCCCACAGAAGAGCCCATGGAAGAGGAGCCCATGGAAGAAGAGCCCACAGAAGAGCCCATGGAAGAAGAACCCATGGCCGAAGGTGACGTCGTGCGCGGCGGCACCATGCAGGTCGCCTTCCAGAACGAGTGGGCCGGACTGGATCCGCACACCGTTAGCTCTTACTCCAGTTACCAAATTCTCAATAATGTGCTGGAGGGACTCACCTTCTATGACGACGAGCTGAACCTGCAACCCTGGCTGGCGGAAAGCTGGGAACGGTCCGACGACGGTCTGACCTGGACCTTCCACCTGCGCGAAGGCGTCATGTTCAGCAACGGGCGCGAAATGACGGCCGAAGATGTGAAGTTTAGCTTCGAACGGCTCATCGACCCCGAGACGGGCGCCGGCAACGCCGCCCGCGTGGGGCCGCCAGAAACGCAAATCGAAGTCGTCGACGATTACACCGTAGAAATCACCCATCCCGAGCCCTTCGGCATTTTCCCGCAGTCCATCGGCTTCGATAAGTCCACGGGCATCGTAGCCCAGGAGAGCCTAGAAGATGACGGCTCTATCAGCGTGCCCATCGGCACCGGCCCCTTTGCCATCACCGACGTTCAGGGTACGACCCAATTGACGCTGGAACGCAACGAGAACTACTGGCAGGAAGAGTACCCCTACCTGGATTCCATCGTCATCGAGCCCATCCCCGACGACACCGTGCGCGAAACCGCGCTGCGCGGCGGCGACGTAGATTGGGTTCTGGCCATCGCGCCTCAAAACTTCCAGGCCTTGCAAGACGATCCCGACGTGGTTGTAGAGACGGCGCCGCAGCTTTCCTACGACTACATCGGCCTTAACCTGACGCGCGAACCGTTTGACGACGTGCGCGTGCGCCAGGCCATTGCCTATGCCATCGACCGCCAGCAGATTTGCGAGTTCGCTTACTACGGTCTGTGCGATCCCCTTCACGGCCCCATCGGCACAGGCAGTCCCTGGTACTTTGACTACGCGCCCTACGATCGTGATCTGGAAATGGCGCAACAGCTGCTCGCAGACGCCGGCTATCCCGACGGCTTCGAGATGGAGTTGCTGCCCACCGTAGAGTATGGCGAAACGGTGCGCGCGGCGCAGGTGCTGCAACAGCAGCTTGCCGAAGTGGGCATCGAATCGACCATCAACGCGCCAGAGTGGACCGAGTGGCTAGAGCTGGAAGGCAACTTCATGTACGACGCCTATATCTGTAACTGGAATGGGCTCATCGACGCCGACCAGTACTACTATCTGCAACACCACACCGGCCTTGTCTTCAACTTCACCGGCTACAGCAACGAAGAGTTCGATGCGCTTGTAGAAGAAGGTCGCTCCATCAGCGACTTCGACGAGCGCTACGAAATCTACCAGGAGGCCAACCAGATCCTTGTGGACGACGCGCCGTACGTGTACATGTACAACAAGCGCGAAATCCGCGCCTGGGCTCCCCACGTGCACGGCTTCACCGTCCGCCCCGATCAGGCCAACAACTTCTGGACTGTCTGGATGGAGCAGTAGTCTGTAGAGTGTT
>CAYSMQ010000525.1:0-3222 GCA_964432035.1 uncultured Ardenticatenaceae bacterium | reverse complement strand
TGCCTGGGCTTCTTGCGGCACAACTTTTCACCGGCGAAAATCTTCATGGGAGACGCGGGCGCCTACTTTCTCGGATTTTGGCTCGCCGTGTTGGGTATCCAGCTTCGTTTTCCACAGAACGTCAATTTTGTCACCTGGATGGTGCCGGTCTTGGTTCTTTGGGTGCCCATCTTCGACACAACTCTCGTCGTGGTATCTCGCTTGCGGCGCGGCGTGCACCCGTTCACGGGCGGTCACGATCATCTGAGTCACAGACTCGTGGCGCGAGGTGCCACGAAACGGGAGGCGGTTCTTGCCATCTATTTGTTAACCGGTATCTTTGGAATGGTTGCTCTGTTTGTTACGCAGGCCACGATCCTTGAAGGATATACGATTGGCGCCGTCGTCGCCCTACTCTCGCTATATGCTCTGTGGCACATTGAGCGCGAAACAGCGCCTGCCGGGAAATAATAGAAAACGTTTCGATAAAACCAGATTAAGTGTTAAAATTGGAATTAGTAGAATTCACGCCAAATGTCTAAGTCAAGTATTGCGCGAAGGCGTCAACAGTTACGCAAGAGGCGGGAACGTCAGAGCAAGCTTTTACGAGCAGTTGCCGGTGTGGCGCTTCTCATCGCAGCCCTGTTGATTTTCTACGTGGTCAGGCAAGCACAACTTCCTGAGGAGGACGTACAATCCATGACGAGCGGAGCGACCGAGCTCATGCAGAGTGACCGACCTTTAGCCGACATACCGGCGACGGAACGCAACGGTTACTATTCATCGTACCCTGATATGATTATCGATCCGGAAGCAGACTATGAAGCCGAGATAAAAACCGAAAAAGGCGATCTTAGAGTGCAACTCTTCACGGAAGAGGCGCCTCTGACGGTCAACAATTTCGTTTTTTTGGCGAATGAAGGGTTTTATGATGGTCTGACATTCCATCGTGTATTGGAAGATTTCATGGCGCAGGGTGGGGATCCGACCGGTCAAGGAAGCGGGGGGCCAGGTTATCGTTTTGAAGATGAAACAGATAACGGGCTAACCTTTGATCGTCCGGGCCTGTTGGCAATGGCCAATGCCGGACCGGGCACCAATGGTAGTCAATTCTTCATCACCTTTGTCCCAACTAGCTGGCTGAATGGGAACCATACTATCTTTGGCGAGGTGATTGAAGGCAGCGAGGTCTTGTCCCAGATTACCCGTCGCCAGCCAGGCGCCGCCACGCCTGCAGACACAATTGAGCGTATTGATATTTATCAGACGCCCTAAGAGCACCACCCTGGTCCACAACTAAGCTAGGTGCGGCTGTACTGGTCGCACCTGCGGGCTCACATACCTCCTGGCGTTCACACCTCACTTGAGAGATAGGGACGACAGGAGGTATGTCTGTATGTATGGATGGCGATTTTGGAATTGTCTGTAACGTTTTCGCCGGCAATTCGTTATTAATAGGTGACGGATGGGAAAGAAGGCAGGGACGCGACATAGAGATCTTGTCGACCGGGCAATTAACGGCGACAAGGGGGCCTTTGGCCAACTGTATGAGCGTCATCTTGATGCGATTTATCGGTATATCTTCTTCCGGGTAGGTAGTTCTGCAGACGCAGAGGACCTAACGGAGGACGTATTTGTTAGCGCCTGGGAGGCGCTACCAGATTTCACCGATGAATCGGAGAATGCCTTTCTTTCATGGCTGTACCGCATTGCTCATAACAGGGTCATTGACCACTATCGCAAACGGCAACCGCATAGTTGGACGAGCGAACAGCTGGCACAGGAAGAAGCCCGAGCACCGTCCGTCGAAGAGACTGCACACTTAAATCGTGACGTGGAACAATTGGCGGAAGCCATTGCCCAATTAGATGCTACTGAGCAACAAGTTATCGTGCTGCGCTTCATGGAAGGGCGGTCGCATAGCGAAGTCGCGGAAATAATCGGAAAGAGTGAAGGAGCGTCGCGGGTGATTCAGTACCGCGCACTCGTAAACCTGAGGAAACTCCTGGGAGTTTAGTGCCTAGTTAATGAATAGCGATCGTTATACCGACGCCGAAGCAATCATCCAGTTTTGTCTCGACCGTCTCGCCAACGGCGATTGGACAGTCGACGACTGTTTGGAACAGTTTCCTGAGTACGAGCAAGAACTGGTTCCCGTCCTCATGCTCGCCGAGAGACTGACTTCGGCCGCAGAAGTCAAAGCCCGCGCGGAATTTCGTCGAGAAGCCGCAGGGCGCCTGCAGAAGCGCCTAAAAAGCCGTAGGCCTGCGCGACAGGCGAGTCCGGGTCTACTAACTATTATCGGCAGTTGGTTCCGGCGCCCAGCCTTCGCAATCGCTATGGGAGTGTTGATTTTCATCCTCGTGGGTAGCCTGGGCTTCGCCGGCGTTGCGCGAGCTGCAGATAGCGCCCTGCCCGGCGATTCGCTTTACCCTCTTGATCGCACGTTGGAAGAGTTAAACATCGCCATCAGAAGCGACCCGCAGATCCGGACAGCGTTGCAGTTGCGCCACGCAGAGGAGCGGCTGGCGGAGGCTTCGACACTTGTTCGGCGTCGGGAAACGGCGCGGGCCCAGGAGGCGCTTGTCGCCTATGCCGTGAAGATGAACGACGTAGATTTGGGCGCCGCCGGTAGCGACGCCCAGACAGGAGCGACGTCTGACCTCGATAGCCAACTGGCCGAGCAGGAACAGGAGCTAGCAACGATCTATGAAGGAATGGCGTCGTTAATGGACGACGGCAGCGAGCTAGCGGAGTCGTGCACCAGAGCACAAGCAGCGGAGGCAGATAATCATCCTGTTGTTGAATCTATAGCCACACAGTATGGGGCTGAAGCATCAGACATCACAGCTTGGTTCTGCGATGGATTTGGGTTTGGCGAGATAGTGATTGCCCTGCTGACTGCCGAACGTTATGGATTGGCGCCCGAGTCGGTGTTGATGCTCAAAGAGCAGGTTGGTGGATGGGGGCGTGTTGCAAGAGAATTGGACGACGCCGGTGGCGTTCCGCCAGCGTTAGCGCCAGGCACAGACCCAACGGAAGAGAATCCTGCGGCGACGGATGCACCGGGCCGACCAGATGATGCTGGCCCCCCGGACGAACCAGGCCCACCTGATGATGCTGGTCCGCCAGATGATGCCGGGCCACCGGACGAACCAGGTCCGCCTGATGATGCTGGTCCGCCTGATGACGCCGGGCCACCCGACGACGCTGGCCCACCCGATGATGCCGGGCCACCGGACG
>CAYSMQ010000524.1:353-3224 GCA_964432035.1 uncultured Ardenticatenaceae bacterium | reverse complement strand
TTGACGAATTGGGCAGGGACGCGTTGGCCATGACGGCCAAGAAGCACGGACTGGAGCTGCAAGCCGCGGACATTGAGGGCGTCGTCGGCGAGATGTCGCGCCTGCCGCCACACCCTGATGTGATTCCCGCATTAACCCGGCTTCGAGACGCAGGCTTGCGCATGGCTACGCTGACCAATTCCGCGCCGCCGGTGCTGTCGGCCCAGCTAGACCATGCCGGCCTGACGGATTTCTTTGAGCGGCAATTTTCGGTGGAAGCAGTTGGCTTGTTTAAGCCCGCGCCGGAGCCGTACCGTTACGCCGCGGAGCAGTTGGGAGAACCGATTGGCGACGTCCGTCTGATTGCGGCGCATGACTGGGATGTGACAGGCGCCATTCGCGCCGGGGCAAAGGGTGCGTTTGTAGCCAGAAAAGGCATGGTGTTAGGGGAGACAGGTGAAATTCCGGACATAAGCGGCCCCGATTTGCTTGCCATTGCCAGTGTGGTATTTGGGCGTTGAACGTAATTAAGTAAGTATTCGAAAGGTTTGTGAACTTTTCCAAATGAATAATGCGAGCGATGCTCTTCGAAAACAGAAGGAGCGTGCTCATGATTTACGCCAAGGTAGATGCCCAGGGCAATGACGGACTGCGAGCCGAGTTGGACAGCACAACCGATGCCAAATGGTATCGTCGGCTGAAGGTTATCGACCTGTCAGGGCAAGGCTTCAGTGTGTCTGAGCTGTCCCAGATGTTTGACATCGCTGCCGGCACCATTCGCCGCTACATCCACGCTTACAACGAAGCAGGGATGGACGGGCTGCGACCAGGCTATGGTCAAGGACGACCGCTGGCCGTGACCTGGACCAAGGAGCAATGGCTGGACCTGCTGGCGCGATCTCCGGCTGACTTCACGCTGTTGGAGACCGGCGACCAGAACTGGTCCCAGGCGCTGCTTTGTCGCTATCTGGAAAGGTATCACCAGATGCAGGTGACGCAGACGACCATTTCCAAGACGCTGCGCCGGGTGGGCATTCGCTGGCGTCGTGCCAAGCGCCGGGTTCATTCGCCTGGTCCCCTGTACATCGTCAAGCGACAGCGCATCACCGACCTGCAACAACTCGCGCTCTCGGGTACTCTGACCAATCAGGCAGCGGCTCATCCTCGTTCAGACGAACCTCCCAAAGCAGCGACGCTGGTCTTTCTCGACAGCACCGACCTGCACTGGTGCCCGGACATCGGCACTGCCTACGGACCGGTTGGCCAGCAGGTTAAGGTTGATACACCCGGTCTAGAGAATCCCTGGTATGCGCTCTTTGGCAGTCTGCACTTTCCGTCTGGCGAAGGGCTGTACACCGTTCACCAGCGCAAGCGCGCCGCCGACCTCCTGGAGCATCTTCAATTGTTAATCGACCTTGATCCCGATCGCTTCTGGTTCGTGGTCTTGGACAACGCATCGGCGCACACAACGCCGGCGATTGAGGCTTTTGTCTGTGAGCACCAACAACGGCTGGAGTTGGTCTACTTGCCAACCTACAGCCCGCACCTCAATCACATCGAGCGCCTGTGGCGCTTGATGCGCAGCAAGGTCACGCGCAATCGCTTCTATGAATCGCTCAACGCTCTTGCCGAGGCGGCCGTTCACTGGTTGGACACTTTGCCCTTCGCGCAGTTCTGTTCCCTCATGGGACTCGATGAGCTTGAACTCGCATTTGTTCACAAACCTTTTTACTCAGAAACAAGACTCGGACTATGTGGAAATGGCCATTTGCGATTCAAGACGAAACCCCAAGCGAGCTGCTTGCCTTTGCAGGCGCTTAACGGCTCGGTCGCGTTGTTGGGCAAGGTATTGGTTAGCACCAGGATCATGATAGTCGACACGATGCTTGAGCATATGGTAAATAATCCGGGCCAATTTGTGAGCAGTCGCAACGACCGCTTTGGGTGCACCATGACGCGCTTTGATCCGCCGGTAGAAAGCACCGAGGGCACTGTCGGAGCGCGCCAAGGATTGGGCAGCCAGACGCAAAGCGTGGTTGGCTCGATTGTCTGTCTTTCGCGTCCGGCGCCGTTTAACTTTGCCGCCAGTAATCTCATTGTTGGGGCTGAGTCCCAACCAAGAGGTGAAGTGCTTTTCAGTCCGCCACTTGCTCATATCCATACCAATCTCTGTGAGCACAACCTGTGCCGTCAACGCATCAATGCCGTCAATCTGTGTCAGATCGACCCCCACCATACGATAGAGGGCGCTGGCCAAGTCAAAATGAGCCTGATTCTTACGGCGCTTCTGCCGCTGTGGTTCTGGAGGCGCTGTCCTGCTGACTCCACTCTCGTTTGGTGGCCCATACTCTGCCATTTTTGCATACATCGCTTCCATCTCAGCGTCGACAGCCGCGATTTGTTGACCATACATGTCATACAGCTCAACCGCTTGCTGCAAGGCAAAGAGATGTTCCCGTCGATAGTGACCAGTCAAGGCTTTGGCGATTTCTTCCTGACTATGTTTGCATTTACCATCACGGTACTGTGCCAAGAGATGTGGGTCGTGCTCTCCCGCGACAATCGCACGGATTATAGTCATGCCAGTGACACCGGTGATGTCGCTGAGGACGGTGGTGAGCTTGACGTTCATCAGATCCAGCGCCTTTTGCATATGCTGAATGTGAGCCGCCCGGTACCTCACGAGCATCTCCCGATGACGCGCCAGCGCTCGCAGGCTACGAATCTCATCGGGAGGATGGAAGGAACCCCTCAGCAACCCATATGTGTGCAATTGGAAGAGCCATTCGCAGTCGGAAATATCCGTCTTGCGGCCGGTCACATTCTTGAGATGGCGGGCATTACCCAGGCAGACTTCGATGCAGGCGGCCAGCAGCAGCGCGATCGCGCTGC
>CAYSMQ010000524.1:0-343 GCA_964432035.1 uncultured Ardenticatenaceae bacterium | reverse complement strand
GACTTCGATGCCCTTCCCCTCAAGGATGTCGAAGAGCGGGATCCAGTAAATGCTGGTCGACTCCATAGCCACCGACTCAACCTGGCAGGCAACCAGCCAATCAGCCAAAGCGTGCAAGTCGCTGGTGAAGGTGGCAAACACGCGGATTCGCGCCGCAGCACGCCCCGGTGGAACACAGACATAGATTTCCTCAGAACCAACGTCGATGCCTCCTCCATTGGGTTGGATTTGCTCCAGAACGTCAAAATTGAACGCTTTCTTCTGTCGATCTGCCTTGCCCATGATAGCCTCCTACCTGGATTTCATGTCGTTCAGACCCGACTATCAATGACGAACTGGAGTT
>CAYSMQ010000523.1:2624-3232 GCA_964432035.1 uncultured Ardenticatenaceae bacterium | reverse complement strand
AACCCAGCGACGAATGCAGCCGTTGACGATTATAAAAGATCTCAATGTAGTCAAAGATAGCTGAGCGAGCCTCCTGCCGTGTCAGGAAGCGATGAGCATGAACCAGTTCTGTCTTGAGCGAGGCAAAGAAGCTTTCCATAGGCGAGTTGTCGTAGACGTTACCCGTGCGGCTCATGCTGTGCGTGACTTTGTGCGGCAGGAGCTGGAGATAGGCGCCGCTAGCGTATTGTTTACCTCGGTCAGAATGATGGAGAAAATCATTGTCCAGCTGGCGGCGGGCCAGCGCCATCTGCAACGCGTTGCGCGTCAAGCGGTCGTCCATATAGGAGGCCATACTCCAACCGACAACCAGATGGGAGAAGAGATCCAGCACGACGGCCAGATAAAGCCAACCCTCAGTTGTAGGAATAAAGGTGATATCACTGACCCATTTGCGATTCGGCGCCGGGCTCGTGAAGTCCTGGGCCAGCAGGTTCGGCGCCACCGGCAGGTTATGCCGCGACTGTGTGGTCCGCTTGAAGCGGCGTCGCCGTACTCCAGCCAGTCCTTCTTGACGCATCAGCCGCGCCACCCGGTTCTTGCCCACGACTTGCTGCTTGCGCACAAGG
>CAYSMQ010000523.1:1948-2614 GCA_964432035.1 uncultured Ardenticatenaceae bacterium | reverse complement strand
TAGACACGCCGGTAGCCATAAACAGAACGATGTTCTTTGTGCAACAGGCGGATCAGCCGCCGCAACACCTGGTTGGCCAACTGGCGAGGACTAGGTTTGCGCTTCAGCCAGGCATAGTAGCCGGCGCGGGAGACGCCCAGCACCTTGCACATGACGCTAATGCGGAACTCCTCCGCATGCTGCTGCATAAAGCGAAACTTCACTTGCTTTCCTTGGCAAAGAATTGCGTGGCTTTTTTTAAAACATCTCGCTCTTCTTGCACCCGCGCCAGCTCGCGGCGCAGTCGCCGAATTTCTTCATCTGCCGCTGTCAGCTTGCCGTGGCCGGGAAAGGCGCTCGCGTTTTGATTGTGGAGATTCCAGTTGTCCGAAAGGGCGTTGGTTCCTGAGAGGGATTGAAACAAAGGCCGAGCGTCAGCGTGCGTTCATGCAGCGTGTGGTGGCGTTGCGACTGCCATGACGATAGCGTACGCGTATCGACTCTAACTTGCTGCCGCCCTGCTTCTTGATGATTTGAAGGTGGATCAGGCGCGGCATTGCAGCACAGAAACTGTGTGCCGCTGAGATGGTTCGAGACGATGCTTACTACCTCGAAATCCCATCTCCGCTCTTCCTCAGGAGCGAAGCAACTTCCTCTGGCGTAGTTACGACCATGTCACCCTGTTGG
>CAYSMQ010000523.1:0-1938 GCA_964432035.1 uncultured Ardenticatenaceae bacterium | reverse complement strand
AAAATGGTTCCATAGCGTAGGCCCGCAGGTAGATCGTCCTCCAGCCAGCCGTGAATGATGCCTGCTGCCAGAGCGTCTCCGGCACCAATTCGATCGATTATTGTCACATCTGCTGCACTTTGTTCATACCAGTCGGTTCCATCCCAGCCGAGGACGCCTCGATCGCCCAACGTAAGGATAATCGAGCGAGCGCTTGTAAGCGTTGCGAGCTGCTGAACCACTTCTTGTGGTGCGCCATCGAAGCCAAAGACGCGACGTGCGTCTTGCTCACTACATAGAAACACAGAAGCGTTCGACAGCAGTAATTTCAGCGTATCGGCTGCTTGCTCCGGGGCCCATAGCTTCTCACGATAGTTCACGTCTAGGCTGACCGCAATGCCTCTATTTTCGGCTCGCTGCACGGCCTCGATGGCAAGGTCCCGGCAGCTAGAGGATAACGCGGGCGTGATTCCGGTTAAGTGCAAAAGGCGAGTGTCAAGAAGGTAATCCCAATTCACCTCCTCTCTGGTGAGCTGGGCAAAGGCGGAGCCGGCACGATCGTAAATAACTTGCGTTGCGCGCGGTGGAACAGCGAATTCGACGTAGTACGTGCCGAGACGCTCATCCTGGGTCCAGACGGTGCTCGAGAAATCCACACCGGCGATCTGCAAATGATTAGCAACCAGGCGCCCGAGCGCAGTTGAGGGGAGCGCGCTAATGTAGCCACAACGCCTGCCCAGGCGGGATAACAAGCTCGCCACATTCGACTCTGCGCCGGCTACGTGCACATCAAGTTGCGCCGCCAGTTCTAATCTCTCTCCTGGAGGGACACTGTAACGGAGCATGGATTCGCCGATGGTCGTGATGTCAAAGCGTGTCATGAGATTCTATTCGTTCCGGATAAAGATAATGTTGTCGAGGGCCTATTCTTAATCGCCACACACATTTCGTCTGTCTAGTATAGTGCGCCAATGGTACCGGAAGCATCTCGCAATTTCTAGCTACTCATTCTTGTGAGCATCTTTTTAAGAGTTGGCTCTATCTTCCACGACCTGTCCCGTAGCAAGTGAATTGATCGTATATCACCGAACGATGGCCAGGAGCGTACACCTAGTGGCCGAAATGAGCGAAAACGGTCATTATATAGCTTGACACACCTGCTTTCTGCGTGTTACCGTTGACGGACATTTATCCATTCGCGTGCCAGCCCCACACCACACCCACACGTTGACCGTTCTCGCTCGCGTTCCATAACGGAGGAGTCTGTACTTGCGCAAAGCAGAGCGCGAAGAGTTTATTCTGGACCGCATTAATCAAGCCGGTGTGATCACCGTCGATGAAATCTGCTCGCACTGTGATTGTTCTCCGGCAACGGGCCGTCGCGATCTCAGGCGGCTCGTGGATCAGAATTTAGTGAGCCGCATTCATGGTGGCGCGGTGCGGCCGGATAGCGCTGTTTCCCCTGCAACTGATGGGAACAGCTCACCGAGCGAAAATCACAGTTCGTTGGTGGAGCGTGTCGATGTCCTCGTTATCACTCCTAACGAAACGGCTGCAACCAAGTTGCTTGTTGAGCGGGCGCAGCGGCTAGGTGTCCCTATAGTCTCTGAATCGATCCTTCTTAAACAGGCTGCGGCTGTCGTTGCTATCGATGATTACGGAGCGGGGGTTGAGTTGGGCGGTTGGGTTGGGAAGTACGCAAGAGAACACCTGGATAGCCAAATTACCGTGTTGGATATTACTTGCGACCTTCCCAATACGACTGCGCGTAGTTGTGGTTTCGCCGATGGTTTACGTGGAACAATGTCGAACCCTCCTAAAATAATCAGCGTAAATGGGCGAGGTGTTCTGGAGGAGTCCAGGCGGATGGCAGCCGATGCGCTGACCGTCCATCCTGAGATTAACATTATTTTCGGTATCAACTACGATTCCGCCATTGCCGGCCTGGAAGTGTATCGC
>CAYSMQ010000522.1:0-3232 GCA_964432035.1 uncultured Ardenticatenaceae bacterium | reverse complement strand
TCGCTCATAAGGTGCCCACTATAATATGGCTTTGCCGCAGGATAGCACATCAGTTAGATCTTTTAATTCGTGTCCATTCAGGCCAGCTAACTCGTTAGCCTTGGATACAACCTCTAGCGTGATCCATGTTAAAAACAGAAGGCCTTAGCAAAATCTATAACGGTAAGCAACGCGACACCGTCGCCGTCGAAGACCTGAACATCAGCGTGCGCGCCGGCGAGATTGTCGGCTTCCTGGGACCCAATGGCGCGGGAAAAACGACCACCATTCGCCTGCTCTTGGGCCTCTTGCAGCCGACGGCGGGCCGCGTCTTTCTCTTTGGACGGCCCAACAGCGAAGATCCCATCTCCTTCAAGCGCCGCATCGGCGTCGTCGCCGAAGAGCCGCTGACCATGACGCGCATGACGGGGTGGGAGTTTATCCGCTTCTTTGCCGACCTCAACGGCGTGTCCAGTCCCCAGGAGCGTATGAGCGAGCTGTTTGAGGCCCTCGATATATGGGACGCACGCCACGCCCTGGTCAGCGCCTACTCGCGCGGCATGCGCCAGAAGTTGAGCCTGGTGCGCGCCCTGGTGCACGCGCCCGATCTGCTCATATTGGATGAACCGGTCAGCGGGCTGGACCCTTATGGCATCTTGCAGGTGCGCGAGCTCGTGGAAAAGCAGCGCGACAGCGGCGGCGCGGTGTTCATTTCAAGCCATATCCTGTCCGAAATGGAACGCTCCGCCGACCGCGTGGGCATCCTGCACCGGGGGCGGTTGCTGGTGGAAGACACCGTGGAGGGCATTCGTCGGCGGCTGGGCGGCGCGCTCGTGGTGAAACTGCGGCTGCAGGAGGAAACGCCTGGTCTCGTCGAGGCCTTGCGCGCGATGGAGAATGTGCAGCGCGTAGAGGTGCGGAACGGGCGCGCTGTGAGCAGGGACGGTGCGCGCAACTCGTACGATATGACCGTGCATGTTAGCGAGGCAAGAAATCCGATTTCTCCTGATCAGCAACACGCCGCGGACCCCAAAGACGCGCGCGCGCAAATCTTTCACCAGGTCGTGGCCCACGGCGGCGTCTTGCTGGAGATGAGCACGGAGGAGATGAGTCTGGAAGAGGCTTTTGTGACGATTACCAATCAGAATGTGGCGCAGCTGGCGGGAGCGGAATGAGCCTGAACACCGAGATATCCCCTGTGACCGCCACGGAGCGACCCGTCGCCCGACCACCGGCAACCAAGGTCGCTTTGCGCTGGCGTGGGCTGTGGCGCATCGCCCAGCAGCAGGCGCGGGAAACGGCGCTGGGATGGGCCATCTACGTCGTCGTCGCCCTCGCCGTGCTCGTCGCCGTCATCCTTGTTTATAATGCCATCCGCTTTACCCTCGAAAGCGGCCTCAACATCGTCGTCAGCCCCTTCTTCCTGCCCCTGCAGGTGGCCCTAAGCCTGGCCATCCTCTTTGTCGCCGTGGAAGCCACGCTGGCCATTGCCAGACCGCGCGAGCACGGCTCCTTGCAGGTCCTTTTCTTCGCGCCCATCGACTACCCGGTGCTCGTCGGCGCGCACTACCTCTCCGGCCTGGCCGTTTACCTAGTCTTTCTGGCGCTGCTGGCCCTGCCTCTGTTCCTGCTGGCCTGGGCAACCAACTTTGTCGTGCCGCCGGCCCTGCTCTGGGGACTGCCGCCGTCGCTGCTCGTGGCCGGGCTGGCCGTCTCCTTCGGCCTCTTCATCTCCGCCGCCGCCCCGTCGGGTCGTGTGGCCATCCTCTTTCTCATTGCCGCCACCCTCTTGCTTGTCGTGGTGCAGGGCGGGTACGTGGCCCTGCTCAACATTCCGCCCACCAGCCGCTACTACGACGCGCTGCTATTTTTGCGCGTTCTGCTGCGCCAGATTCACACCTTTTTGCAATGGGTTTCCCCCTTCCGCATGCTGGACGCCCTGCTGGGCGCGGCGATGCGCGCCGACTGGGTGGCGCTGCTCCAATACAGCAGCGCCGCGCTCCTGGGCACAGCCGCCTGGCTCGCCGCCGCCATATGGGCCATACGACGACGGGGGGTGCTGCCGTGAAAGAAGTGAGAAGGAAGAGGGAAGAAGGAAGAAAGAAGATCTGTCTTCTGCCTAAGCGCAGCGGCGTCTTCTTCCTTCTGTTGGCCTTGCTCCTGGCCCGGCCCTCCCAGGCGCAGGCTCCCGAACAGACCGACGCCTTTGTATTCGGCATCAACGCTTCGGTGCCCGGGGCGGTGATCGGGACCTTTGCCCCGCCCAGCGTGGACACCATCTACTTCCTGGCGGACCGCACCAGCATCCTCTCCCCGCGGCGCACGCGCGTCTATTTCTGGCCCATCACCAACGAATACCGCGCCGCCTGGTCGGAGGTCAACGAGGAGGTTGAAGGCACGCTGGAGGTGCTGCAAAACGGGCGTGTGGTCGACGAGATGGAGCAGGTTTCCTACACCATCCACTTCAGCAGCGGGCAGCTGGCGCCGCGCCCGCAGTTGTATATAGGGCAGGAAGCCGAGGAGGCCAACGAGCAGTTCCTGGCGGCGCAAAACGCCTATCGCCAGGCGGTTCTGGAATACGAGCAGGCGCGCGAGGAGTGGCTGGCGCAGGCGCGCGAGGCGCAAGCGCAGGGGCTGGACCGTAGCACCTTGCCGCCCGCGCCGCAGCAGCCGGAAGCGTTCAACCTTTTCAGCACGGGGCTAAACAGCGGCTACGCCGTGGATTTGCCTGAGGGAACCTATCAGATTCGCACGCGCGCGCCGAGTGGCGACGTCGTCCCCCAGAGCGAGCGCCGGCTCGTCGTCTTTGAGCCGCGCCGCACGGCCGTGGGCTACGAAGTGGTGCCCGAGGCGCGCTGGACCTTCCCCGAAGAGCTTAATGACCTGGCAAGCGCCGTGTTGGGTGAGCCCAACAGCGTCGTCTACCTCAAGCCCACCATCGTGCGCGAATATCCCGCGCTGGCCTACGAACATCTGCAGGATCCGCAGTATGCGGGCGACGCCAGCGGGTCGGAGTGGATGTGGGTTAGCGGCGAGCCCATCGAAGACGCCCAGCTGGAAGTGGTGCGCGAAGGTCGCGTGGAAGATCGTATTCCGCTACAGTCCTACTTCGTGCGCCAGGTGCCCGGCGGCGAGCTGGGCTATGACATCGTGCCCTACTCGCCGGACACGCCGGACCTCACGCCGCGCGTCGACTTTTCCGGCTACCGCCTGGAGATGAACCCGCAGCGAGAGGCGTTCGAAGTGCGCCTGC
>CAYSMQ010000521.1:0-3246 GCA_964432035.1 uncultured Ardenticatenaceae bacterium | reverse complement strand
ACAAAGATCGTCGCCGCCTCGACGGACAACACGGTTCGCGATCTCCTAAACATGGCTATGGATTCGGGACACACGCGTATCCCCCTCTACCAGGATGACATCGACGATATCATGGGTTTTGTGCACATCAAAGATCTTTTCCGACTGCACGTGGAAGAGAGCAATAATCTGGCGCACATCCTGCGCGAGGTCGTTCATGTGCCGGAAACAATGCCGGCGCTAAGCGTTTGGGAAACGCTGCAGAACGAACGTCAGTATATGGCTATCGTATTTGACGAGTATGGTGGTACGGGCGGCCTGATCACACTGGAAGACCTTATTGAAGAAGTCTTTGGCGAAGTTCAGGATGAGTTTGATGAGGAAAGCGCCGTTATGTCCTTTGATCAGGCCGGGCGCCGTGTTCACTTGCGCGCAGACTTACTTGTCAGTGACGTTAATGAGTATCTAAATCTGAGTTTGCCAGAGGATGAAGCGACGACGCTCAGTGGACTCGTATTCCATGCCCTGGGACGGCCCCCAGATGAGGGCGAAATAGTCAAATTTGAAGACACGGCCATTCGTATCGAACGGATTGAAGACCTTGGCGTTTCCGAAGTGTCTTTGCAAATCGGCGTAGACGAGCCAGTGCCGCGCGTCGAGGAGTGGGGGATCGCCAAGGATGAGTAAGGTTGTCTTCCTGGGGCTGGCGTCGCCCGGCTTCCTGTTCCTTCTCGCGGCTTTCTTACAAAACGGTACAGCGGGGCTATCGTCGTTCCTGTTCGTACTGCTCATTATCCTGGTGTTGGTACTGCTGAATGGTCTGTTCGTGGCGGCCGAATTTGCCATCATTGGGGTCCGGCCCAGTCGCGTGGAGCAGCTGGTGGACGAAGGCAACGGCAGGGCCGGCAAGATCCTGGACGTGTTGCAATCCAATCGAAAGCAAGACAGCTATATTGCAACGGCTCAGGTTGGCATCACGTTGGCTTCTCTGGGCCTCGGTATGTACGGTGAGCCACAAGTCGCCAGCTTCATCGAGCCCATAATTGTACAGATTGCCGGCGGGGCGGTGAGCGCGACACTCATACACACGATCGCCTTTGTCATCAGCCTGGGCTTTGTAACGTACCTACACGTCGTAATCGGAGAAATGGTGCCTAAGGCGCAGGCGCTCGACAACACTGAACGCGTAGCCCTGTGGTTGATCAGGCCCATGAACGCAGCACAGGCAATTCTTGGCCCCAGTGTGCGCGCGCTGAACGTTGTCGGCAACTGGCTGCTGCTACGTGTCTTGCGCGTTCCGCCCGTTCAGGGCCACCAGCGCTTGCACTCGCCCGAGGAGCTGGAGCTAATCGTCAGCGAAAGCGCCGAAGGCGGGCTATTGAACGAAGAAGAAGAGGAGATGATCCTCAACATTTTCGATTTTAGCGATCGTCAGGTGGGGCAGGTGATGACGCCTCGCCGCAAGGTGCAGGCCATCTCCGTTGATTGGGACCTCGACCAGCTGCTGTCCTTCGTCGCCGCGAGCACCTTTAGCCGCTTCCCCGTCTATGAAGGGGATCTGGATCACGTTATCGGTATTCTTCATCTGAAGGATTTGATCCGCCAACAGCTTCGCACGCGCGGTAACCTCGATATTCGCCTCATTGTACGGCCCGCTCCATCTGTACCCGAGTACCAGCCTGTGGAGAAACTGCTGGCAGCGTTTAAGCGCCAACGCATTCATATGGCCATCGTGCTTGACGAGTTTGGCGGCACGGCGGGTATCGTGACCCTGGAAGACCTCATCGAAGAGGTTGTGGGTGAGGTGCGCGATGAATTCGACATAGAGCGCGAACCGATCGCGCAACTGGAGCCTGGCGTACTAGAGGTCGCCGGAAACTTTCTGCTCGACGACCTCTCAGATCACGTTTTCCTGGGCGAAGAGGATATGCTTCCTGATGTGGAGACGGTGGGCGGACTTATCGTTACGGCGCTAGGACGCCCGCCACAGCGGGGAGACGAGTTCACGTTTGACGGCTCGATTCACTTCGTGGTACTCGATGTGGACGGCCTTGCCGTGGCCCGGGCTCGTGTGGAATACCCAGTGATCGAAGACGGGGAGGACCAAAGCGAGACGCCCGCGGACGCCTCGCCGAATGGCTCCTCATAGATGCTCCCGTCGCTTGCCTATAGATCGTAAATTTTCCCAAACTTATCCGTTACGTATTCCACGAAGGCGGTGTGGCTAAGCGGTTGCCCGGTTGCGCGCTCGACCAGCTCGTCGGGCTTGAACTTGCGCCCATGCTGGTGAATGTTTTCGCGTAGCCAACTTAGAAGCGCATTGACCTTACCGGCTTCCAACTCGGCGGCGATGACGGGCGACTGCGCTTTCGCTGCGGCAAAGAACTGCGCCGCATACAGGTTGCCCATGGCATAGGTGGGGAAGTAACCAAAGGAGGGCCGCGTCCAGTGGATATCCTGCAAAACGCCTTCGCGAGTCGTTGGCGGTGTGACGCCCAGCAACGTTTGCATTCTGTCATTCCAGGCGACTGGCAGATCGTCGACGGCAAGATCGCCGTTGAGCAGTTCCTGTTCCAGCTCGAAGCGTAGGATAATATGCATGTTGTAGGTTAATTCGTCAGCTTCTACGCGAATGAACGACGGCTGAACTTTGTTGATGGCCCGGTAGAAATCGTCGACGGTGACGTCCGCCAATTGGTCGGGAAACGTCTCCTGTAGTTTCGGGAAGTGTGCCTTCCAGAAGCTACGGCTGCGGCCCACGTAGTTCTCAAACATGCGTGATTGGGATTCATGGATGCCGGAGGAGGTGCCGCGGGCCAGCGGCGTGCGCGCCAGGTCAGGATGGGTATTCTGCTCGTAGATCGCGTGCCCCGATTCGTGCAGCGCACCAAAGAGGGAAGGGTTCAGGTAATCGGGATACCAGCGGGACGTGATGCGCGCGTCGTTACGGGAAAAACTGCTGGCGAAGGGGTGGACCGCTGTACCCAAATAACCGCGGTCGAAATCGTACCCTACGGCGTCCGCGATGTAATGGGCAAATGCCTTCTGTTTTTCGACGTCATACGGTTGTTTTAAGATGTCGTCACTGACTTCGCGATCGCTGTCGCGGATGGCGTCTAGCAAAGGCAGTGTTGCTTCTTTGGTTGCGTCGAAAAGGGCGCGCACCTGCTCTGTTCGAGCGCCGCGCTCATACTGGTTCAGCAGCGGGTCGTAAAGGTTGTCTTCGTAACCGTAATACTCGGCCATTTCGCGACCAAGATCAACGAT
>CAYSMQ010000520.1:0-3255 GCA_964432035.1 uncultured Ardenticatenaceae bacterium | reverse complement strand
GGGAGAGAGCAGTTGCTGTCCGCAGCGGCGTTGGCTGCGCTATCGCTTCCCGATGCGCGACTTGTGTTACACGGGTTTCCCTGGTCGGCGTCGGGTTTCACTGCGGCGGACTTTGAAGGCATAAAGCATCTGGTCATCAGTAATGGACCATGCATGCAAGAGAGCACGGTCGTGCTGACGCGATCGGGACCGCAGACGGCGCAGAAGCTTGCGCGGCGCTTTCTGGGGGATGATGTGCTGGCCGAAGAGAATCTACAAATCCTGGAAGAAGGAAGTGGCATCGTTGTTCATGGTGGCCAGGGAATACCCGTTCAGTGGCAAGCTTAGCGAGTGCGATGAAGGAGGCATTGTTCCATAGTTCGTCTCGGATCTGCAGGTGTTGTTGTATTACTACAACAAAACACTTGACATCATGCGCCTGATTGTCTATTATAACGACAGTTATAATAATCGGGATTATTAAACCTATTTTAGCAAGTGCGCATTATAATAATTTGGTTTATCATAATTTAGTTTATTAATTTGCCGTGGCGGCGCCCTTGACAGGGGCGGTAGGTGCGCGTTATGATAATTGAACTTATCATAAATGAGATTATTAACATTCCGGTGGTCGCTTCGGCCGATCCATCCGGAACCAGCGCGTTTCAACCGTAGCGGGCGTTAGACAATATGCAGACAACATTTATCGGACGTAGAGATCAGTTAGCAGCCATGGACCGGGCCTGGTCTTCAGAGAAGGCGGAGCTGATGATCCTGTACGGGCGCCGGCGCGTGGGGAAAACGCGGTTGCTCACGCACTGGATAAACAAGCACGACGCGCACGGCGTGTACTGGATGGCCGAGGCCACCTCGGCGCTGGACCAGCTGCGTTCCTTCTCGCAGGCCGTAGCCGATTTCGAAGACCCGGACGTCGAAGCGCCGGCCGATCTGACTTATCCCAACTGGGACTACGCGCTGCGGCGCGTGGCTCGCGCGGCGCAAGAGCAGCGCATCGCCCTGTTTATCGACGAGGTCACATACCTTCTGGATGCGACGCCGGCAATCGTAGGCACCTTTCAGAAAGCGTGGGACCAGTGGCTGAGCCAGTCTAACGTCTTTCTGGCCCTGTGCGGCTCGCAGATGGGCCTTATGCAGAAAGAACTCCTCTCGCACGACGCGCCGCTTTACGGACGCGCCACGGTGCAGATGAAACTGGATCCGCTGCGCTACGGCGCCACGCGCGACTTCTTTCCCGATTACAGTGCGCGGGAGCGCGTCACCCTTTATGCCATCTGGGGCGGCATTCCCGCCTACTGGGAGCGGCTGGATCAGAAACTAAGCGTACTGGAAAATCTGAGCCTGTTGCTGGCGCCATCCAACTCCTGGATGATGGACGAGCCGCGCCTCTTGTTGCAGGATTTCGTCAACGACCCGCATAACTATGTAGGCGTGATGCGCACGATTGCCAAGGGCATCCATACCTTCAGCGCCATCGGCCGGCAGACGGGCCTCTCGATGGGTCACACATCACAATATCTGAGCCTGTTACGAGATACCGGCTTTGTGGCGCGACTGACGCCGGTCACCGACAACTCGCCCAACTCCCGCCGCGGCCGTTACTTTGTGACCGACCCTTATCTGCGCTTCTACTATCGATTCCTCGCCGCCTACCACTCCAAGCTGGCCCTGGGCCAACACCAACAGACCCTGGACTTGATTCAGGCCAGCCTGCCGGACTATATCCAGCAGTATACGTGGCCCGAATTGTGCCGCGAATGGCTGTTGCGGGCCAGCGATGAGGGCGCATTGCCCTTTACGGTAGAGGAGGTAGGCAGCGAATGGCGGCGCTCGTTCACCCTGGACGTGGCCGGCATTGACGAAGATAAAAAGCAGATGGTCGTGGGCCTTTGTCATTGGGATGGGGGCCCGGCCGGGTTGGAACGCGTTGAAGAGCTGGTTGATCACACTCGTTCGGTGGTCCCCAAAGACGACGATGAATGGAGCGTATACTACGTGGGCTTCGCTGCCGATGGCTGGACGAAAGAGGCGCGGCAGAAGGCCGAAGAAGTCGCCAGGGCCGGGCGACCCAGCCGCCGCGCCAGCAATCGCTGGGACATCGCCGGTGTCTGCCTGATGGATCTGGACGACGTCGATCGAGACCTGGCGCAATGGACGGTGTAGGTCGCAATTAGACAAACAGTCAGGAAGTCGAATATGTAATTAAGAATGCGTTGTTAGGAGGGCCAGGCGCCAGTGCCTGGCAAATTGTGACAGAAAAGACTGAAGCCGTGTGCGGCACGGCTTCGGTCAGGCGAATTTCTGTGCAGACGGGACTTTGCACAGTGAGTTGTGCGTTAATGATAGCATACTTTTGCCATCATTCAACTCTCTCCTGCCAGATCGCCCCCGCTTGTAACAGTTTACAGTGCATGATCCACGATGAATGATATCGAGGCGCCGCTGCAGTTTGCAGGGGTGCACCTTCAACCTTACAACGAGCTCGTGCGGCCCGGGAGGATCTGGAAGGTCTCCAAATACTTTCTGCGGCGCTGGACACCGTACCTGCCGGCGAGCCACGTATGGCTGGTCATCGGCGCCCGGCAGGAGAGCTACTTCAACGGCAACCGGCCCTGGTTCACGGCTTACGATCAGAACCTGGCCAACGCTGCGGGCGTCCACGTGCGCTCCTTCCGGCGCTCTGCCAAGAAGGAGATCGTAGAGGGTAGGGGGCCGCTTTCCTATTTCATTGCCAAAGAGGGCGATCCGGCCTATGTGACAGGACAACCGGTGCCCAAGCAGGAAGAGACGCGCTACCAGGTGAGGCTCGACGATCCATTGACGCCGGCCGACGCCGAGGCGCTGGCCTACTGGCTGCGGCGCCACGCGCCACAGAAGGTGACGCCGGGGAGCGTGCGTGATTTATTGGTTGCGGCAAGGGAAGAGCCGGGACGGTCGTTCTATGCTGACGAAATAGATCTACAGACCGAACCGGCCCAGTTGCTGACGGCAGTGAGGTCGATGTTGATCATCGCACCGGTCTGCCCGCCCTGCGCGGCCGCGTCGATTGCCTGCGCCCGGTGACCCCGTACGTTTCCCGCCACCCATACGCCCGGCACGCTGGTGGCGCCCATGACGTCCACGGCCAGCGTGGCGCCGACGACCTGACCGTCCATCAGCTGCTCCTCAGGCTGCAGCCCCAACTGGACGAGCAGGCCGGCCCTGGCCGTCGAGAGCGGCCACACCACGGCGGCGTCGGTTGTAGGCGTGGGTGACGGC
>CAYSMQ010000519.1:0-3264 GCA_964432035.1 uncultured Ardenticatenaceae bacterium | reverse complement strand
AGAGGGGAAGAAGGGGAAGAATTATGGCGGACTGGCCTGGGCCGGACCGTTCTACTCGTTGCTGCCGTTGCCCTGGTCTTGATCGAAGCGCTGCCAATGCTTTATCCGGCGCTGTGTGTGGAGGATCCTTACCCGACGATTGCCAACGTCCACGCTTATGAACGCGAAAGCGGTATGGTTGGTATCGATCCTGTGGGCAGCTATTTCCCCGTGACCGTTGAGGAACGGCCGCAACGCTCGCCGCTGCTGGACGACTATGCCGCCGGGCGCCAGCCACAGCGCTTTGACGCGGATGCGCTGCCCGATGGTGCGACCGTACTCGACGTGACCTACGAGCCGCTGGAGGTGCGCGTTGAACTCCAGAGCCCGTCGGATTTTCAGGCCCGCGTCCTGACGTTCGACTTTCCGGGATGGACGGCGACCGTGGATGGAGAGCCTGTGCCCATAACGCCGGAGGATCCGACCGGCCTGATTACCTTTCCTGTGCCGGCCGGGCAGCACGAGGTAGCGGTTCGCTGGCGTGCGACGCCCCTGCGCGCGGCTATCGGCGCAGCCAGCCTTCTGGCAGCGTTAGGTGCATTGGCTACGGGGCTCCTGTTCTGGCGCCGGCAAGGGTCAACGCCGGGCGCACGAGGCACCGAACCGCTGCACTGGACGCGCGGTTGGCAGCGGCAGATGTTACTGTTAGCGTTCTTAGGCCTTTTGCTCCTTGCGGCAAAACTTCTTATCGTCGACCGTCTGCCTACACCTCTGCGCAGTAGCGCGCAACCGCCTGTCGAACAGCAGGCCGACGTGGCGGCGGGCGGGCTGCTGTTGCAAGGCTATAATCTGAGCCGCGAGCGCGTAGCGGCAGGCGAACACTTTGATATCGATCTGGCCTGGCGCGTGGAAAGCAGTCCCGATCTGCCGCTACAGTCCAACGTCTGGCTGCGTGACGCCCAGGGGCTGGTGTGGAGTGACCGCGAAACGTTTCGCCCGCGCATCTACGAAGAACCACCGCCGGTGCAGCAATGGCAGGCGGGCCAATGGGCCTGGGACAGTCGCGAAGTACACGTACTATCGGGCACGCCGCCGGGTGACTACGAGATCGTGCTAACGTTGTTCAACCGCGACGACTTGCAGCCGCTGACGCTCGTGCGGGCGGGCAATGCCGTGGGACCAACGGCCGTGATTGGCGAGATTGAAATTATGCGTCCCGACGATGCGCCGCAATTTGAGCCGCAGCACGCGCTAGCGCAAACAGTGGGCGGGTTGCGTTTGCTGGGTTATAGACAGGATCGCACCGTGGCGGCGCCCGGCGATCCGCTGCTGTTGACGCTCTTCTGGGAGAAAGGGCAGGGAAGCGAGGGGCAAGCGAATACGCTGGCATTGTCATTGCGCGACGACGATGGCGCCAACCAAGTGGCGTGGCAGATCGCCCCCGTGCGGCAGGACTATCCGCCTGGCGAGTGGCAGTCGGGAGAGCGCCTGCGCGGGCAACATCTCTTGCGCCTGCCGGCGGCGCTCGAAAGCGGGAATTATGAGTTCTGGCTACAGGACGTTCCCTTAGGCCAGGTGCAAATAGACGCGCCACAACGCACGTTCGAGGAACCGGCGTACGAGAGGGCCGTGGACGAGGTGTTTGGCCAACAGGTACGGTTAGTCGGCTACTCGGCGTCGCCGGCGCCGACCGCCACTGAATCGCTCGACGTCACCTTGGTCTGGCAGGCGCTACAGGAGATGGAAACCAGCTATCGTGTCTTCGTGCACCTCATCGACGAGAGCGGCGCCATCCTGGCCCAATCCGACGCCGAACCGGCACAATGGGCGCGACCCACGACGGGCTGGGTGCGTGATGAATATGTGACTGATACGCACATGTTGTCCTTGCCGGAGCAGCTGCCGGAAGGCGGATTGCGATTACGTGTGGGTCTGTACGACGCGGATACAGAACAGCGCCTGCAAGCTGCAGGCGGCGCGGACTTCGTGCTGCTTCAGCCCTGATTCACCCAACGGTACACGGCGGGCGCAATAAAAGAGAGGGCCAGCATCCCAAGACCTACGATGCCGAAAATGAGCATGGCGATCGCCAGGGTAAGCACGAGGCCATCGCTCAGAGCGCCGGCGACGTCGGTCAGGAGTTGGGCCAGGGCCGGCGCCACTTGACCAAGCTCTGCGAGCGGCGCGGCGATGTACCACGTGGGCCACACGAGCGTCACGGCGGCGACGGGTAGGAGGCCGATGGCGACGCCCAGAAGCGGCGCGCCCCACCAACGCAACCAACCGGGAATGGAGCGCACGCCAAACAGCGTTGCGCCCAAAAGGAAGGGCAGAGCCACTAACCAGCCAAAGCGAGCCAGAAGCGAGACGGCGCCGGCATAGCCACGAGCGTAATCGCGAAAGGGGGCGGAAACAGGATCGGAAAGGCGCAGCACGGTGTCCAGATCAACCTGATCGGGCATCAGCGAAGCGATGCCGCCGGCAGCGAGGCCGATGGCGGCGCCGCAGAGTTCGAAGCTTTGGCCGGGCGGGCGGCAGGTTATCTCTCCTGCCAGGTTAAAGCCACAGGTAAGCGCGCTGAGATCGGTGTCGCTGCAAACGGGGCGCGTTTCGATGACGGCGAGCAGCGCCTGCGTGCCCTGCGGCCCGTTCAAGCGTTCTTTGATTTCTTCGAGGGAGACGACGGACGGCCCCTGAGGTTGTCTGTCGTTGAGACCGGCGATGGCGCGCCTGACCACGATCTCGGTCTGTGACTGCAACCAGTCGCGCGGCAGCAAGTTTGTGAGGAAAAGCTCCACGTCGGACTGGCTTATCTGCGGAAACGGCAGCTGCGCCGCCAGCCCCGACGCGCGGGCGTCGTCCAACGCAAACGTAACCAGCTCGCCGAGGATGCCCGGCGCCCGTTCGTAGGCATCGACTTCCACTAAGGCCTGGATATAGGTAGCCGGGCGCAAGAATTGGCGCTGGGCGGCAAAGGCCATGACCCACAGGGTCATGACGAGCGTAAAGATGAGCGCGCAAACCACAGCAACAAAACGCGCGATAAGGGTGAGTTCTTTGTTCATGTTTTCCCTGTTTGAGTAACGGACCGGCGACGCCGCGCACTGTTATTGCTTTGTAAGATTGTATTGAAGCTTACTTGATTATTATAGTGTGCTTTGCTATACTGTCGCACAAGTCTCAGCAGTGAATTTTTATGAGAAAAATAAGGTTTATTAGCATGAAGCACTATTGCAGGTGTATGAGGCGAGGGCGCTGAAACCCTTTGTCTCATCCTGAAGTAAC
>CAYSMQ010000518.1:0-3265 GCA_964432035.1 uncultured Ardenticatenaceae bacterium | reverse complement strand
AGTCTCTCTAATATCCTTCACCACCAGCTGTATATCCCTCCGCCCGTTCCACTCGTTGATACCCAACGTATAGACCAGATCTACCCGCTCCGGCAGGGCTGATGCCCAGGCGCCCTGGCGAAAAGCAATACAGCCGAATTTGCAGCGACCGTCGCCCACGTCCAGCTTCAGGTGCGAGCCGTCGCCCACCGCACGGTGACTATACACTTGCACGTCCCGACTCACAAATACCGGGGTCGCGTTTGCCTCTCCCGTCGGTTCCAGTTTTTCCAGGTGGCCCAACAAGGCCCAGTCGATGTCCTGTAGGTCCATCTCGGCGTCGATCTCTATCGTGGGCCGCAACTCCAGCCCATCCAGGCGCTCCGCTGCCACCTCCGTCAATCGCTCCTCAAAGGCCGGCAGATTTTCGTTCCGAACCGTAAAGCCCGCCGCCTGCGAATGCCCGCCGTGCCGCTCCAGCACGTCCGCCACTTCGTCCAGCGCTTCCGTGATGTGAAACTCCGGTATCGAGCGGCACGAGCCACGACTCTCTTCCTCACCCTTTTCCATGACGATCGCCGGGCGATAGTGCTTCTCTGCCAGGCGGCTGGCGACAAGTCCGACGATGCCCGAAATAAAGTCAGGGTGTGCGGCAATCAGGATAGGCGCATCGTCGCTGACCTGCGCTTCCGCCTGCTCGCTCAGCTTTTTCGTCAGCTTGCGTCGCTCATAGTTAAGCGTATTCAGATTTTGCGCGTAGCGTCCGGCCATCATCATATTGTTGCTCGCCAACAGCTTCGCCGCGTCGTAGGCATGCGCCAGGCGTCCTGCGGCGTTGATGCGTGGGCCCAGGCCAAAACCAATGTGCTCTGCAGTAATACTGCCCGGCTTCAGCCGCGCCACCTGGGCCAGCGCCGCGATTCCCGGGCGGCGCCCGCTATTGATCACTTCCAGCCCCTCAATCACCAACCGGCGGTTTTCCGCCTGCAACGGCGCCAGGTCGGCCACCGTGCCCAGCGCGACCAGGTCCAGCAACGCCTCCTCCTCAAAACGAGCTCGTTGCGGCATGGCCCGCCTTAGCGCCTGCGCCAGCTTAAAGGCGATTCCCACGCCAGCCAGCATCTTCTCCGGATACGTCGATTCTGGATGTTTGGGATTAATCACTGCCAACGCGTCCGGCAACTGGCGGCCCAGACTGTGATGGTCAGTGATAATCATGTCCAGACCTATTTCACGAGCCATCGCCACCTCGTGCAGGGCGCGAATGCCGCAGTCTACGCTAATCACCAGGTCGGCCCCTTTCTCGCGCAACGCTTGCAGTGCGGCGCTATTTAGCCCATACCCTTCGTCCACGCGGTCGGGAATATATGGCTGCGCCTGATCCCGCCTCATTCCCAGTCCGCGCAGCGCCTCCACCAGCAACACCGTAGACGTGACGCCGTCGGCGTCGAAGTCGCCATAGACGACGATGCGCTCATCACGTTCGATGGCCTGTTCAATGCGCGCCACCGCCGCTTCCATGTCCGGCAGCAGAAACGGATCGTCCGTTTCCGTATAACGCCCCTCCAGGAAGGCCTGGATGTGCGCCTCATCAGTCAGTTTGCGATTGTAAAGAATCTGCAACATGACCGGTGGCAGGTGAGGCAAGGTATCCGCCAATTCGGCGGGTGCGGGTGGAGCTAATTTCCATGAGTAGGGACGTAACGAAGTGGGTCGGTGCATAATAGAACAGATGTTAGCATGCGCCTACCGAATCATCAACTTTGGTACCATTGTAGAATTGCACGTGATGTGTTATGTTTTGGCCCGGTGTGTGAGGGGATGGTTCCGTGGAGCCGTAACGTTTGTGCCTTTTGAACGCTGATAGAGTTTTGGCGGACGAGCGTCAATCGTGGCCAGATTCGCGGCGGGTCGCAGGGCAATCTTTATTCTAAGCATGGAAGCATTCTATTGGAGGTCGTTAAGATGAAACACCGTATTAGGGCGTTCGTTGGTCTGGCATTTATCTTCTTGCTGGCAGCTGCCGTCCCCTACTGGGCGCGAGCAGCAGAGGACAGCAACCCCGAACCCAACCTCGTAGCAGAACTACAGGCGGCGTCAGATGGCGAAGTTCGCCTTTCCTACCATAACGAAACCGGGCTTGTTCGATTTATGGGCACGACGAAAGATGCAGCCATCGCCCAATCCGCGCCGGCTGCGCGTAATCTGACGCCGGATGCAACCGCCAGAACCTTCCTTGACCGCTATGGTTCGCTCTTTGGCATCACAGATCCCGACCGGCAGCTATCGGTCATGTCAGAGCGCGCTCTGGACGATGGTCGCTCCGTCGTTCGCTACCAGCAGACCTACGAGGGCGTTCCCGTGCTCGCCGGCGAACTCATGGTCCAGATGACGGGCGCCAACGCCGTCCTTTCCGTCAATGGCGAAATACTGCCCGACATCGACCTGGACACAAAGCCCTCGCTGACTGCGTCAGCCGCCCGCGAGACGGCTCTGAACTATGTGGCCAAAGTCTATGATCTGGACGCGGCGCAGTTGCAGAGCATCGAACCTTCGCTATGGGTCTACAGTCCGCGCCTCATGGGCGGGCCAGGACCACAGTTCAGCAGCCTCGTGTGGCGGCTGGAAGTGACCTCTCCCGACATGCTGGAGCTGCGCGAATTTGTGCTCATTGACGCTCACCTGGGCGCTGTCGCCCTCAACTTCAACCAGGTGCACACGGCCAAAGATCGCAAAACGTACGACGCGGGCAACACCAATGCCTTGCCGGGCACCCTGCGCCGTAGCGAAGGCCAGGGACCATATGGCGACGCGGACGTGGACAACGCCCATGACTTTGCCGGTGACACCTACGACTTCTTCTTCAACGAACACAACCGGGATAGCCTGGACGATGCCGGCATGACGCTGATTTCCACCACAGACTACTGCAGGCCTGGCGATAGCTGTCCCATGCAGAACGCGTTCTGGAACGGGCAGCAGATGGCTTACGGCGACGGCTTTGCATCGGCCGACGACGTGGTGGGACACGAACTGGCCCATGGCGTGACCAACTTCTCCTCCAATCTATTTTACTACTATCAGTCCGGCGCCATTAATGAGTCTCTCTCCGATGTGTGGGGCGAGTTCGTGGACCTGACAAACGGCGCCGGCGATGATTCACCCGGCGTGCGTTGGATGCTCGGCGAGGACCTGCCGCCCGCCATTGGCGCCATTCGCAACATGGCCAATCCGCCCGCCTTCGGCGATCCCGATCGCATTGGCAGCGCCAATTATTACTGCGGCG
>CAYSMQ010000517.1:0-3270 GCA_964432035.1 uncultured Ardenticatenaceae bacterium | reverse complement strand
TCGGCGTAACATTCTTAGAACTTATGTTCTGTTGGCCGGCATTATAACATGGTGAAGGGAAAACGTTATGTGAAGGCAGCGTAAAAAGTTGAAATGGCTGCCTTTTTGGGTGGGCTATCCAGGTCAAGCATGGACGCAAACACGGGTAAGGTGACGAGAAGGTCGGTTTACGGCTGCTAACGATAAAGCTCAAGAGGCTCCGGCACACGCACCGCCTGCGCCGGTCTCTGGGGCGTTCGCAACGATGTTGTTCTCAATGACCAATCCCACTCCTGGATCCCCATTTTTTGGGGCCACCACCGGTTTGCTTGACTGACGCGGTGCGCCGCGTAGATCGCGATCTCAATTGAGAAGCAGACACGATCTCAGCCACCTAAGGCCAATATAGCACAAGGGTTCTAGGGTCGGAACCGCGATTCGCTTATCTATATGGAGTTGTCATTCTTAGAGGCTATATGTGGGGGTGCAGGCTGGCTGGACGGCGCCGGCGCAAGGCTGCCGCAAACAGGCTCATACTGTGCCTTTTCTCAGCTCTTTACCGGAAACCGCTGGCTCTCGAAGGAAAAGTGCTATACTAGAGAGCATATTACAAGTTCTGCACTGGGAAAAACGTCGCTCGAAATGCTAGCCGTACAGCTCCTTGTAGTTGGGAGGCTTTTTTTCGCAACCGTCACTCCGGTACAGGCGCGCCAAAACCGGCGCAAACAGCCATGAGGAGAAAATAGGATGGCACAAACAGAAAACGGAACCGTCAAGTGGTTCAACGCGGACAAAGGATATGGGTTCATCGAGCGCGATAACGGAGGCGACGTCTTCGTACACGCCAACGAGATGGCCGACCCGGCAGCGCGATTGCCACAAGAGAACGAACGTGTTGCCTTTGAAGTTGTTCAGGGTGAGAAGGGGCCTGCCGCCAAAAACGTACGCCGACTATCTTAGTAACCACGATAGGAACCTTTCGCCGTTGCCGGTAACGGCTTGCGGTCCCCATTCAGATACGCGTCCAGAAGTCGTGAAGGCGACGCGCACACGATTCATGAAGGAAGAGTAGCTCTATACCGGTTTGCTTAACTGGTGCGGTGCGCCGCGTAGATTGCGATGTGACTTGAGAAGCAGGCACGACCTCTTCTGCTAGACGACGAGCACGGGACGGTCGACGTCGTCCACAATCTCCTGGGCAAGGTCGTCTAGCAAGAAACGTTCCCAGCGCTTTCCCTGGTGAGCGCCGATAACCAAAAGATCATAGTCTCCACTCCGCGCCTCCTTCAAGATTTCTTTCACGACAAGGCCGTGCCTTACCTTGGCCTCCAGTTCCACATGCATCTGCGACAGGCGCTCCAAATCTTCTTCCAGTAGCCGGCCCTCCGGCGTATCTTCCTCCATGAGTTCTTCCGCCTCTGCCCGCAGCTCCCAACCGGCCACCCCCGGCCCCGCCGCCATTTGTGACATCACGTGCAGAATAGTGACCGTCTCCGCTGCTGTCAACACCGATGCCCGCTGCGCTAGGAGCCGTTGCAACAGTGACGGATCACGGCCTCCTTCGCAAACAAGCACTCGTTTCGGCGGCCGCGATTGTCCACGCGCGATGAGCACGGGGCACGGCATTCGCTCCAACACGCGTTGTGCAGTCGGGGCCAAGATACGTTTCGCCAGGCCATGATGCACGCGCTCGCCAAGAAGAAGCAAGTCTGGGTCTGTTTCTCGCGCCTCGCGCACAATTTCCTCGGCCGGCTGTCCTAACCGTAGCTTCGTCTCAACCTGAATGCTCGCTGGTAACAGCGTCGCCGCCCGCTCCAGAATGGCCTCGCCCTGGAACCGCCCCGTCTCGCTATTGATGACCGTCAGTAGTGTGACCAGGCCCCCGGTTGCTTCGCCAAGATAGCCACCCAGGCGTACAGCCGCATCAGAGTGTGGGGCGCCTCCTGTAGCGACTAGGATCTGCATGGATTTTTCAACCTCCTTACAGGAAAAGTAGAATGAGCGGCACAACCAAAATTGTCAACATAAACACTGCCAGATTGCGATTGTCATTGGCTATCCAATCTACTGCGTTGAGCATCAACTGATGATAGGGACGGTAAATTATAGCCAGGACGAAAAGGGAGACGATGGTAATGCTTAGCATTTCCACAAATACGACGGTAAACGCAGGCGGATTGTTAAGCAAAACGGCCGCCAGCAACGTGTCGATGAAGGTTGTAATGTTGGCGCCCATGATATAGGGGATGACATTTTCACGCCGCACAAAGCCGCGCTGACTCAGGGGCACGAGGATACTCAAGCTAACGCTGACGGACATGGAGACGAGCGTAATAGCCCCACCCAGCAGGAACATAACCCATGGTCGGTACACCAGACGCGACATGCGCCCGACCTGGCTTTCTTTAAGCGACATTGTCGGTAGGCACTTGTCAAACAGGTTGAAGCTGACGATGATGATGCCCAGTCCGACCAGAAAGAGAGACCAGCGGGGCAGAAAGGAGAGGAAAAAGGCGGCTGCAGGGTCGAAAATGAGATCGGTAGCCGAGTTCAGCACGGCGCCTGACTCTAGCTGCACTCCGTCCAACCGACCGCTGTTGAGAAGCAAAACACCGACTGCAAGTCCGGCAAGGTACGTGGTGCCGGTGACGATGAGCGACAGTAGGCCCATGCTTAGGCTCGTTGAGCGGTCGCGGCCGCGCAGGACGTAAATAAAGCCAAGGAAGAGGACAATAAAGCTGGCGCCCAGGCGGCTGCCGGTAATCATGGCGAAGGCGCCCAGCCGGTCAATGATGCCGGCGTCAATGAATGTGAGCGCGGCAGCCGCCACCGGCGAGCCGCTCATGACGACATAGGCAAAAAGCCAGCCGAAACCCAGGCTGTTGGCGGCGTTGGTGACACGAAAGCCATCGCGTACTAGCGGACCCACGTCGCGCGCACCCTCCTTCATGAGCGTGATAGCTAGAATGAATAAAGATAGGCTGACCAGGAACAATGCCACCTTGCCCAGGCGGCGCAGGGTGGATCGTCGTACGAGAACAGATCTAACCGCTGGTGCCTCTGTGGATTGCACAGATTCCGTCTTTGGAGAATCGCTCATAGTGGAAATTATAACCTAACTTCCGGGCAAAGGACGGTAACATTACCGTAACAGCTTGGAGAATATGAGGAGTTGCACAGTTGTTCCTCCGTCGCACTCCTGGACCCCCGTATATGGTCCTTCGTTGACCAACAACCCCATATATGCTACCATCCCCACATGGCAGATAGATCCTCAGACGACCTCTCAGC
>CAYSMQ010000516.1:0-3273 GCA_964432035.1 uncultured Ardenticatenaceae bacterium | reverse complement strand
CTCGCAACCCCGGGGACGCTTGAAAGCAACCTCCAGTTGCCTTCATCCCCAGGCTTGCTCATTCACAAGCTTTCTTCATCCCCCGAATCGCTCCACCTCGTCAGTAAAAGAATGAGCGCAGAAGCGAAGAATTCATCCCGAAGGGCCAAAGAAAAATGCCCGGGCAACCTTCTGTCGCCCGGGCTTGAAGAAAACGCATATTCTTGCGCTTGGCTCAAGTCACAGGAATCTCCTGCGAGACAACCTGCTCCTCAGAACCTGGCAAAGGCACTACTTACTTCAGGAACGTGTTGACCCAGTCAAGCGCGTGCGCCGTGTCCACGCGATAGTAATAGCCGGCGCCCACACAGTTGAGGTTCAATACGAAAGAACCAACCCCGCCGACCACATTCGAGTCTTCGGACAGGAGCGCCGGACCGCCGGAGTCGCCAAAGCAGGCGCCACCCTCGCCCTGACCCTCGCCATTATTGCTGCCCAGGTGGATGTTCCAGCCACCCGTATTCGCGCTGTTGAGCTCCACAATCTGCGGATTACCCTGGTAGCGCACGCGGTCAGCCTGTAGGTCGGGCACCACCGATTGCAGCCCGTAGCCCACGATGTTCATTAAAGGCGGCGAACTGGGTGGGCGGTTGTAGTAGAGGTCGTCGACAGCACCTACTTCCGGTAACGCGCCATAGCCTAGGCGCTTCACCGGCTTGTCCAGAATTACCACGCCGACATCGCTGGTGTTGGGGAATGTGGCAAAGCCGTCGTACTCTGGATGCGCGTACGGCGTGCCTTCCGTGGAGCTCTTGCCTCCGAAGGGGTATTCTTCGTTATCTTGGAGATCGCTGTCAAACCAGATGCGGGCGGCGTCTGCGCCAAACGTGCAATGCCCGGCCGTCAGCACCACCTTCGGTGCAATCAACGTACCGCTGCAGCGCCAGGCCGGTGTACCGTCCACATCAAAGACCAGCAGGCCAACGTAGGGATGGTCATTCCCATCCTTTTCACCCCAGACGACGGCATACACCACAGTCACACTTAGGGCCAATAAGACGACAACAGTGAGCAGAACAACAAACTTCTTGCGCATAAAGCTTCCTCCTGTAATCTGGCTCCTGGATAAGGTTTTGCACCGGTAACTGGCATGGCGGCTCGTGGTGGGGACGGTGCGCTTACTGGACATGGTACAAATAAACAGGCTCACTGTCAAAGACCTGGCCCTGAAATCCTGAATGCCGCTCGGTTGCCGTCACCGCCAGGCTACATCCCAATCCCCAATCTCTAATCTCCAATCTTCAGTCCCCAATCCCCATTTTGCCACCAACCCACACCCCACACGTCACAATTCGCGCTCGACAAGGCCCGCCGCCCGCGCTTAAAATAAAAACATATTTATCCAGGCGCCGCATTCGGCCCCGAGCCCTACAATCGAATACCCAGTCCGTTCGCGAACAGCGCCGCGCCCTCGGCAGGTGCACAGGAGAGGAGTCTCATGACCTGACGCCCGAAGAACAGCATTCAGTTTCCGCGTCCCCGTGCGACAGCACGGACATCTGCGGCCAATATTCAGGCAAATCTTCAGGAGGTAACACATGAATCGCAAACGCTTTTTCCAGTTGCTGCTGATCAGCACCCTTCCCCTGTTACTCGCCATCCTCATGGCAACCAGCGCCGGCGTGGCAGCCGGACCCGGCGGGAATCCCGACGGCGTCGCTCAAGCCGTCGCCGTGCAAGAGGCCAACACCGACGCCCTCCTCAGCCGGCCCGACGTCGTCGGCATCGCCGTCGGCGTGCTCGACGCAGGCCGGCCCACCATCAGGCTCTACGTCACATCCCCCAACGCCCAAGGCCTGCCCACGCACCTCGACAACATCCCCGTGGAAACCGTCGTCACCGGCATGTTCCACGCCTATCAGACCACCGACCGCCACCGGCCCGCGCCCATCGGCGTCTCCGTCGGCCATCCCGACATCACCGCCGGCACCATCGGCGCACGGGTCATAGACAACCAGGGCAACGTCTACGCGCTCAGCAATAACCACGTGCTGGCCAACAGCAACGATGCCCAGATAGGCGACAGCGCCCTGCAACCCGGCCCTTTCGACGGCGGCAGTGATCCCGCCGATAAGATCGGCGAACTGCACGACTACGAACCCATCCAAATGAACGGCCCCAACAACATCATGGACGCCGCCATCGCCAGCTCCACCACCGCCGAGCTCGATAACGCCACCCTGCCCGAAGGCTACGGCGTGCCCGGCACCAACGTTGTTGAAGCCACCCTGGGCCTGAACGTGCAAAAATGCGGTCGCACCACCGAGTGCACCACCGGCGAGATTGCCGAAATCAACGCCACCGTCGACGTCTGCTACACGCCCAGTGGCCCCTTCTGTCTCGAGTATGCCCGCTTCGTCGATCAGTTCACCGTCACCCCCGGCACCTTTAGCGCCGGCGGCGACTCCGGTTCCCTCATCGTCACCAACGATGGCAACAACAACCCCGTCGGCCTCCTCTTCGCCGGCAGCGACACGCGTACCATCGCCAACCCCATCGGCCCCGTCCTCGACCGCTTCAACGTCAGCATCGACGGCTCCAGCGGCCCCGATCCCGATCCTACACCGACGCCCACGGCGACGCCCGAGCCCGACCCCGAAGACATCAGCCTCTCCGTCACCGGTTACAAGACCCGCGGTCTACACAAGGCCGACCTGCAATGGAGCGGTGCCACGTCCACCAACGTAGACGTCTACCGCGACGGCGCCCTCATTACCACAACCGCCAACGACGGTTTCCACACCGACAACATCGACAATCGCGGTTCGGCAAGCTACACCTACCAACTCTGCGAAGCCGGCAGCACCACCACCTGCTCAGCCGAAGTCAACGTCGACATCTAAATCGTCTGGCAACCCACCTGTCGCCTGGGGACTTCATCCCCGGGCGACCTACTCACCTCACACACCATGTAGCCCGGGGACTTCATCCCCGGGCTACATCTTTTTGCCTCCCCTTCTCCAGCAAGGCTTTTGCAAAGCCGCACAAATCGATGTGCCCGGCACCTGGTCCGCCTCACAGGTCCGTATCTCGCCCGAGCCGTCCAGCGCGCAGTTTTGGTGCCGGGCACTTGCAAAGCGAGAATGTAAAGTTCCTGCATTCTGTAGGACAAAGGCTCTTGACACGCCCGCAAAAATACGCTATTCTATTCTCATTAGACTTAACTAAGGGCATTAGTAAGCCCAAGGAGAAATAGTTATGAATAGCACCACGATGACCGCCAGTACAGAGTCC
>CAYSMQ010000515.1:0-3279 GCA_964432035.1 uncultured Ardenticatenaceae bacterium | reverse complement strand
GTTTTCTGCTTCTCCTTCCCCCTCCAGTTCCTTCGCAGGCGCTATCGTGTTGTCAGTTGACCCGGACTGGGAAAGGGCCACGAACGAAAATCCTCCGTACAGTCGCCTGTATCACGCCAATAGGGTACTCGCTCAAGCGAGTAGTCGGCGGCCTCTACTAGCGCACAGGGCACGATGCCTGGGTAGGCGCCCACGCCATACGTCACGACGTCGATGACGTTTCCGTCCGGCGAGCGCAGTAAGATTTCGTCCCCCTCGTTGCCCAGCTGTAAGATGGCAGCCGGATCCCCCCACTGTCCGTCGTCCCGCATATTCGCCACACTGTTGCTGCTGTCCAGGATTTCGAAATCGGGTAAAAAGCCAAATTGCTCCTCAAAGTTGACCCCGCTCAAAGCGATCACAAGGGCCGTGCGTCCACCAAGCACCGTTCCCGGTGGAAAGCGGCGCAGATCTTCGAAGTCTTCGGGTGAAACAGCATCTGAAATCGACCACCCACTAAGGTCAATTGGCTCCGGCGTCGGGTTGGCAATCTCAATAAACTCAGCTTCATCGGGGCCCGACGGATCGTATAAAAACTCACTGATTAAGGGATAGTCGCGTGGTCCGTGGTAGTTGGAAGCCAACAGTGGCAGCCAGCTTTGGTGTGGCCAGTCACTCACAAAGAGAGACGCCAGATAATCATAGACCGCGTCACTCTGTAGTTGCAGGAGCACCTCGCGATTGCCCTTCGTCGACTGCTCCGTTCCATTCCAGCTTCCCACCAGCGTCCAACCTCGCCCGCCCACGTTCAACAAGATCATCTTGTTGTGGATGCCGAGCCCTGACGGATTCGCCAGGGCACAACGCAGTCGCAAATGTTCCTGGGTCGCAATCTCCCTGACGTAAGCGCACGTCGCGCTATTTGAAAGGCGGTCACGCGAATCGTCGAAGTGCGAATCAAGCAGAATGCGAACCAATGCGCCTCGACGGGCCGCATCTATATAGGCCTCGAGCCGCGGGTTTGGATCGTTTTGCGGGTCGCCGTTGGCGCCTCCCCAGTGTGGCTGCTCTGCCAGTTGTTGCACCAACACCGTGTCTCCCACTTGTGCGTCCTGGAGGAGCGCCAATAGGCCCTGACTCTGCCGCAAAATATTCTCTGGCGCGTGAAAGAGGCTCAACGCGCGTACGTCACTAAAACTCACCGGCTGCGGGTAACGAACAGTATACGTTGTGCCGCCCGTGACCGTAATCGGTACAAATCCATCAGGTGGGGCGCCATACTCGCTATGCGAAGACTGCCAGCGAAATAGATCGACGTGGCTGGCAGGCGCCAGATCGTCGGCAAATAGATCGCTCAGGCGCTCTACCACCTCCGCCGCCGAAGTAAGTACCAACACGCCGCGCCTTCCCCAGGTGCCGTCAGATTTATCATCATGCGGCAAGCTAAAAGGGCTCAGGTTCTCGCTACTGATGAGGGATCGCTCGCCGTCGATGATCATGAACTTAGCGTGCAGGTACCGGTAGCGGTCGTGGACACGCTGCGCGTCGTCTCGGATCATGAACCAACATTGCCCCCCACTCTCTTCAAGTTGTTGACAGTTGTAGCGTTGGTGGTCGTCGATGCCGCCTACGGGCGCCCCCTCCAGAAGCACGGTTACCGCCACGCCACGAGCCGCCGCCTCCTGCAACGCGTTGCCGATCGCCACATTTTCCAGTGTGAGCATTTCGATTTCTATGGAGTGCCGGGCGCTTTCTACTTGCTGCACAACCAGCTGATAGCCGTTATCAGGCGCCACGGCAACGGTAATCGTCTCCAGGCCCTCACTTATCGCCGGTTGGTGAAAACGTTCCAGGCTCCAGCCCGGATATTGCACCCTGCGCCCTTTTACCACATCTGCCATCATCTGCGCCCAGTCGCCGGCCCGATTGCTGTCGACGACCGGGAGACCACTGCCCTCTTCTTTGCGTCGAAACAGCATTTGCCCTTCTTCCGCGAACAGTGCCGGACCACTATAAGGCCACACGGCCGGCCCTTGCCAGGCGCCGACCGACGTGTCGCCATTCTTGTAGATGAGCGAGTCCACCAGATTGCCGTGCGGTCCGAAGAGCAGAACCTCGTCGCCGTCATTGGCAAAGCCAGGCCACGAGCTGAGAACAACGTCCGGCGCGAAGCCAAACTGCCGTGAAAAGGCTTGCTCATCTTGTGCCAGCCACAGCGACGCCCCCGGCCCAATGCTGACCGAATTACCAAAATTGGCCTCACTAAGTCCATCACTTAGGTTCCAACCGCCAAGATCTACGGTAACTGGCTCTGTATTGACCAACTGGACGGCCTCGTCGGCGTCCTGAAGCTCATACCCATCATACAGTAGCGCGCCGATCAAAATTGATGGGGGCTCGTCAGGTACAATTACCGTCTCTACCTGCGCCACATTATTTGCGCCCTGAACCTCGCCGGCGCTGCTCGCGTGCAGCCAGCCCGTGATTGGCCCCTCCACCGTCAACGCCACGGTAGCCGTCAGAGCGAAAGACAACTCACTCCCCGCATCCAGATTATCCGCGTCCCACACGGGCCTTTGCAGCTGCGTGAGATCCGGCACGATACCGCTGTCATCATTGGCATAGGCAATGCCCGGCGCCAGCGTTGCCGTTATAGTCACATCGTGCGCGCCTGCCGCGCCCACATTGGCGACGTGAACATCATAGCGTATCCGTTCACCGGCCAGCGCGGTACCGGGCGCTTCCAGAGAAACCGCCAGATCCGGCGCGTCGTCTGGCGACAAAGCCCAGCTGCTATTTGGCGCTTTCGGCGTGCCTTGGATGGGATGGCCACCGGCGTCGACGCCGTTTATTGTAATTTGGTCATTGCTCTGCCAGCCCTCCGCACCGTCACTGCTATTTGGTGAAACCCTTTCCATGCTGACATAGGCAGGCGACGCCTCACCGCCGGGCCAGCCGCCACCACCGGTATTCGCGCTATCCACGACGGCGCCGCCGTCATCCCGAAGCGTGACTGTTTCTCCGCCGTTATTCAAATTTCCCGTATAAATCTGGTCCGCAGGAACGTCGCTTACCGTGCTGTCATCCGTGCGCTCCAAAACAAAAAAAGCGCCGGGTGACAGCATCCCCTCAACTGTAACCGAGATGTCGCCGCTGCTATCGTGGATTGCCCAGCCGCTCAGGTCAACTGGGAGCGTGCCGGCATTGTGCAGTTCTATCCACTCATCATATGCGCTATGCTGCGTTCCAGCCCAGGCCACTTCACTGATGATGACCGGCGCGCTCTCTGATTGCGAGACC
>CAYSMQ010000514.1:0-3282 GCA_964432035.1 uncultured Ardenticatenaceae bacterium | reverse complement strand
TGGGGTGAATGGCGCGGTTACACCGACGGCGCCGGCCTGGAAGGCCAGCTCGACGACGTTTTCAACGGCGTCAGCGATCTGGACACGGCCATTAGCAACGCCACCGAACACGCTAACAGCGTCTTGCAACGCTACTATCCCTAACGTTTAGTCACGGCCTGGTGAGCCGGCCGTCGCGCCGGCTCACCAGGTCTTCGCAACGTATGAAACATGGTAAACTGACCCCCTACCTGTTCCTCCTGCCCATGCTTGTGGGCCTTTTCGTCTTCCGACTGGGCCCCACCGCCGTGGCTACCTACGCCAGCTTCACGCGCTGGAACGTGCGCACGCCGCCCGAATTACGAGGACTGGCCAACTATGTGGAACTGATCAACTCGCCGACCTTCTGGCTCGTTTTCCGCAACACGATCGTCTTCGCTCTCATCTTCGTGCCCAGCGTCATGATTCTCTCTCTGCTCATGGCGGTGATGGTCAACCAGAAGGTGCGGGGCATCTCCTTCTTCCGCGCCCTTTACTTCATGCCCTACATAACGGCCATGGTCGCCGTGGCTATGGTCTGGAACTGGATCTTTGCTACCCGTTTCGGGGTGCTCAACCACGTGCTGCGCACCGTCTTCGAGGTAGCCGATCCACCGGCCTGGCTTGCCGACCGCACCTGGGCGCTGCCCGCCCTGGCCATCGTTTCCATCTGGAAACAGGTCGGCTTCCAGATGCTGATTTACCTTGCCGGGCTGCAGGGGATTCCGTCTGCCCTCTATGAGGCCGCCGCCATCGACGGCGCCAACAAACGGCAACAGTTTTTCAGCATCACCGTGCCCATGCTTTCACCGATCATCTTTTTCGTTTTTATCATCACCCTCATCGACGCCTTCCGAACATTCGAAGTGACCTATACGATGACCGGCGGCGGCCCTAACAACGCCTCCACCACCCTGGCCTACTATATCTACCAGAACGCCTTCACATTCGGCCGCATGGGATATGCGTCGGCACTGGCCATGTTCCTGCTATTCATTGTTGGCGTCTTTACTTTCATCTCTTTCCGTTTCCGGCGGCGTATGGTCGCGTCAACGAATTAAGGAGTCTGCCATGGACACAGCTCCCTCTCTCTCTAAAAGTGGCCTCCGGCGCCAGAGCCGCACTCTGCTGCGGTCGATCTGGCGTACGCGTACTCTGAGCACCCTCTTTTCTTATCTCATGCTGACTCTTCTGGCTTTCATTACCGTCTTCCCCTTCGTGTGGATGGTGCTGACGACCTTTAAGTCGCGCGGGGCCATTTTCTCCCTGCCGCCCACGCTCTATCCCGACCTGCTCTTCCAGGAAGGCATGTTTGACTCCTATGCGGAGGTGCTGACCCGCCACAGCTTTCTGCGCTACTCGGCAAACAGCCTGTTCGTGGCCACTATGGCGGCCCTCGGCCAGCTTATTACGGCCTCGCTGGCCGGGTTTGCCTTCGCACGTATGAAATTCCGCTTCAGCGCCCTGCTCTTTGCCCTGTTACTCTCCACGACCATGATTCCCGTGGAAGTCTCTATTATTCCTGAATTCGTACTCATGGCGCGCCTGGGCTGGCTGGACACGTTCCTGCCGCTCATCGTGCCCTCCTTCCTCGTAGGTTCCTTCGGCACCTTTATGCTGCGCGAATTCTTCGCCACCGTGCCCGACGAGCTGGTAGAAGCCGCGGTGCTCGACGGTGCGTCTACCTTCCGTATTTACAAGGATGTGTTTCTTCCTGTCTCCATCCCGGCCATGACCACCCTGTTCCTCATCGCCTTCATCCATAATTGGAACGAGCTGCTGCGGCCGGTTCTGTACATCACCACACCCTCCCTGCGTACGGTAACCATCGGCCTCACCACGTTCCAGGGCGAGTACGGCGCGCAATGGAACCTGCTGCTTGCCGGCGCCGTCATCTCTGTCATTCCGCTGCTGGTCATATACATCTCCGCCCAACGCTATGTGGTGGAAGGCATCGCCACCACGGGGATTAAGTGATGGGCGACGACGGCTTTGGCCGGGGCGGCTCCAACCAACGTCCGCTCAAAGCGATCGTTCTGGCCGCCCGCCCCGGCAAACCGGCCCTCAAGCTACTGGCGCCACTGGGCGAACAGACGATCCTGGATTACGTTATTGTTCTGGCTCTGAGCTTTGTGACCCCCGACGATCTCTACGTCGTCGTCGGCGGCCACAGCCGGCGCGTGCAGAAACATCTGGGCGACCGCTTCAACTACGTTGTGCAAGATGAGCTGCGCGGCACGGGCCACGCCGTGCAACAGGCTGCGAGTGCGCTCGGCGACTACGACTGCGACTTGCTTATCCTGTACGGCGACACGCCCCTCTTCCGGCCGGCCTCGATCCTGGGTATGTTGCACCGTCACCGTCTCACCTCTGTGGACCTCACGCTGTTCACGGCGGTCACCGAGCAGAAGCTGCCCTACGGGCGCATCCTGCGTGACGCTTCGGGCCAGATCATCGACGTCATCGAAGAAGCCGACGCCTCGCGCACCCTGCGCCAGATCCCGGAGCTCAACCTGGGCGCCTACGTGGCCTGCGCCAGGCCCTTGTTCCAAGTCCTGGACGATCTGCAGGAGGGTTCAGCCGGCGGCCCGCTGCGTCTGACGGACACGATCCACCGCTTTATCCGCGCCGGCTACCAGGTGACCAGCTACCGCAGCTATGACCCGGACGAGATCCTGGGCATCAACACGGCGGAAGACCTGCAACAGGCCGAATTTATCCTACAGAAACGGTACCTGCGTCCCCATCGCGCCGAGGAAAAGAGCGAAATCCATTTCGGCACGGGCGGCTGGCGGGCCATCATCGGCGAAGGCTTTACGATGAATAACGTGCGCCGGCTCTCCCAGGCGCTGGCCAATGAGCTTATCCGCCGGCGTCGCGAAAGCGACGGTGTGCTCGTGGGCTTCGATCGCCGCTTCCTGTCACAACGTGCGGCCGAAGTCGCCGCGGAAGTGTTCGCCGGCAACAACATTCCCGTGATCCTGCTGCCGGAGGATGTGCCCACGCCGCTGGTTACCTATGCTACAGCCGAGGAAAGGGTGTTTTACGGCATGGTCTTCACTGCCAGCCACAACCCGCCGGAATGGAATGGTCTCAAGGTTTTCCGCTCCGACGGCTCTCTGCTGTTGACCGAGGAAACAGACCGCATCGAGGCCCAAGCCAACCGCCTGACGTCCAGCGACGTGGTCAAAATCGAGCTGGATCTAGCCCTGGAGGCCGACGTGGTGCGTCGGGTAGACTACACCAACGAGTACATCGACGCCG
>CAYSMQ010000513.1:0-3289 GCA_964432035.1 uncultured Ardenticatenaceae bacterium | reverse complement strand
CCCTGAACGCGAGCCGTGGGCTCACTTTCATCCTCAGGGATGATCTGCACCTCAAGGTGCCCACCTTCAGAGGCCGTGCGCAAACGAACGATGTCACTTTGCGCCGCAAGAAAAGACTTGAACGTGTCGTAGTTATAATTCTGCTCGTTGAAGGCCGGGTTCAGGCGCAGCATCGCGTCTTTTACCTGCCCACCGTTTACCCATTCATCCTCGCGTGACTGTAAGGCGCGGCGCAAGAGCTGTCGCGCTTCGCTCACGTCAAAAGCAGCCTGGGTGGCCTCGCCATGCCCATTTCCTCGTTCCGTCTCCGCTGCAACATCGGCGATGACGTCATAATAGATGAACTGATCACAGGCATTGATCAGATACTCGGCGCTGGCGCCACTGACGCCAAGCCCCACAACAATCTTGCCATAGCCGCGCAGGCGATGTACCAACTCGGTGAAATCACCGTCGCCCGAAACGAGGAGGACGTGACTGATGTTGGCGTGCTCGCCCATTAGCATCTCCAGGGCGTCAATGACAATGCGAATGTCGGCGGCATTTTTTCCCCGCTTGGAAGGCACGTGGACAACCTCAACGCCCGATCCTAAGAGCTCCCTTTGTCCGCTGCTAAATATCGACCAGTCGGCATAGGCGCGGCGAAGGACGACGCGGCCCAGATCCACGGCTGTTTCTAAGACTGTTGACCAATCTACCTCGACGTTGCTCCCCATTTTCTCCCGACAACTTAGCTCAATATTCTCGTAATCGATAAATACTGCTACTTGACTTTCATCTCCTATCATGCAAATTATTCTCCCACATTGGTCTATTTACGACCCTGCGTCACATCAAAAAAAGGCGTGCCACAGAATCAATGTTCAATTATACAACCATGTAATACATCGCTACCGGATATCCGGCAACTTTCATATGTATCTGAAATGGTTCGCCAAAGCGAACTGTAAGTGTACAATACTCGACAATCCCGCGCACCACTGGAGGAAATGAAATTTCTTCCGGAAGTTGTATTCTGGAGGAGAGGTAAGAGGAAAAAGTATTATGAAAGATCTGTCACAATTGCTTGCTAACATCCCACCATCCGTGACGTTAGCTGTAAATGACAAGGCCAAAGCGCTGCAACGGGATGGCAAAGACGTGATCGCGCTCGCGGGCGGTGATCCAGATTTCGACACACCGCAGCACATCGTCGCCGCTGCTATCCAAGCCATCAAGAATGGGAGAACGCACTATCCGGCGCCCACCAAGGGGTTACCCGGCGCCCTGGAGGCCATTGCGGACAAGATGGCGCGCGAGAACGGCGTGACCGTCGATCCCGGCACAGACATCGTCATCACGCCGGGCAGTAAGTGGGCGCTCTTTCTGGCGCTGTCGGCAGTGACCAATCCCGGAGACGAGGTGTTATACCTGGAACCGGTATGGGTCTCTTATCCACCGATGATCCGCATTGCCGGCGGTGTACCCGTTCCCGTTACGCTACCGGCGGAAACCAACTTCACGGTGACCGAAGCGCTGCTGCGCAAACAGATTACGCCGAAAACGAAGGCTCTGATGGTCAATTCACCTAATAATCCATCTGGGCGCGTGCTGTCGCAGGAAGAAATCGACGTCATCGTCAAAGTGGCCGTCGACGAGGATCTATATGTGATCACGGACGAGGTCTATGAGAAGCTTGTCTTCGATAATCACGTCCATCGCTCCCTGGCAGCGCAGCCGGGCATGGCACAGCGCACGCTGACCACCAATGGCCTATCAAAGGGCTATGCCATGACGGGCTGGCGCCTGGGTTGGATTGCGGGACCCACCGAGTTGATGAAGTTAGCCGCGCGCATGCACAGCCAGACGATCACGTCCGCGGCTACGTTTACGATGGTCGCCGCGCAGGCGGCGTTAAATGGACCCCAGAACATGGTGGATGAGATGTGTCGCTCTTACCAGGAGCGCCGCAACTTCATGGTCAAAGCCCTCAACGAAATCGACGGCATCGAGTGCCGTAACACCGAGGGCGCATTCTACCTAATGCCACACTTCCCCAACAGCAAGAAGACCAGCGTGGAACTGGCGGACGCGCTGCTTGAGGAAGCGCTCATCGCCGCAACGCCCGGCGCCGCCTTCGGCCAAAGCACGGAAGGACACCTACGCTTCTCAATTGCCACGGCGATGAGTGAACTGGAGCGGGCGGTGGAGAGGTTGAGGGAAATAGGGCCAAGGCTGTAAGAGAGGGACTGGTTGACTGGAGATTGGTTAATTAGAGATTGGGGGATTGAATCTCTAATCTCCAATCTCTAATCTCTGCTCTTAATGTTGTAGAATCTGACTCAAGAACAACTTCGTCCGATCCCGCTCGGGGTTGTTGAAAAAGTCTGTGGGGCTGTTGGCCTCGACGATAAGGCCTTCATCCATGAAAACGATGCGGTCGGCTACGCTGCGCGCGAAGCCCATTTCGTGGGTCACGACTAACATCGTGTAGCCTTCGTCGGCCAGGTCGCGCATCACGTCGAGGACTTCTTTAATCATTTCCGGATCGAGCGCCGACGTGGGCTCGTCAAAGAGCAGAATCTTAGGTTCCATGGCCAACGCGCGGGCAATGGCGACGCGCTGTTGCTGACCGCCGGAAAGCTGGGCGGGGTACTTGTTGGCCTGCTCAGGAATTCCCACCCGATTGAGCCATTTCATGGCCACTTCCTGGGCGCGATCTTTGGACCACTTGCGCACCTTCATTGGCGCCAAGGTCACATTCTCCAGCGCGGTAAGGTGTGGAAACAGGTTGAACTGTTGGAAAACCATGCCCACTTCGCGGCGGATCTCGGCAATGTTGCGCGTGTTACGATTGAGGGGGATGCCGTGCACGATAATCTCGCCCGCCTGATGCTCCTCCAGGCGGTTAATGGTGCGGATGAAGGTAGATTTTCCGGAACCGGATGGGCCGATTATAACGATCACCTCGCCCGTCTGTACCGTCAGACTGACGCCGCGTAGCGCGTGGAACTCTCCGTACCACTTATGTACGTCGTCACAAATAATGATGTTTTCGCCGTTTTCATTCATGAACTTTCCGAAGCGGACCTGGCTCCTAAATTAATGCTGTAAAATCTGTGAAAGGAAGAGCTTGGTTCGCTCTTCTTTGGGATTGCCGAATATTTCGTCCGGCGTACCGGCTTCTACAATAACACCCCCGTCGAAGAAGACAAGCCGGTCGGCCGCCGCGCGGGCAAATCCCATCTCGTGCGAGACGACGATCATCGTCATTCCGCTGTCGGCCAACTCTTGCATGACGTCCAGCACC
>CAYSMQ010000512.1:0-3313 GCA_964432035.1 uncultured Ardenticatenaceae bacterium | reverse complement strand
GCGAAAATTGCACGAACTCCGGGTGGTCCGTCGGACTCATCACGCCGCCCGTGGAGCAGATTTTGACCACCTCCGCACCCGCCCGCAACACCTCGCGCACCTTGCGCCGCACCTCGTCCACACCGTCACAAATCCCATCGGGATGGCCCGGGTGCGCCGGAAAGAGATCTGCGCTACTTCCCGAGAGCATCCAATGGTCGCCGTGCCCGCCCGTGATGCTCAGCGCCGTCACGCTAATTTGCATGCGCGGTCCGGGCACCACGCCCGTCTCCACCGCCTGCTTCAAACCGGCGTCCGCCCCACCCGCGTCACGCACGGTAGTGATGCCCGCCTCCAACGTGCGGCGCATATATTCCACAGACTTATAAAAACGCAGCGAAAACGGCGTCGCCATATCACGCGCCAGGTCAAAGCCCTCCAGCATCAGATGCACGTGCGTGTCGACGAATCCGGGCAGAATCGTACCGCCGCCGGCGTCAATCTCCTGCACCGGTTCGTCCGGCAGTCTGATGCGACTCGCCGGGCCCACGGCCTCGATACGGTCACCTCTGATTAGCACGGCGCCATCAGGAATCGCGGGTGCGCCCGTGCCGTCAATTAACGTGCCGTTACGAACGAGCGAATACGTCATGTGCAAACCTCCCTGGCAAGCAGCGCCGCAGACCGGCCTGCTCTCTTATCCAATCGAAACGCGGCGCAATTCTAGCAGCAGTCCCCGCACCCTGTCACCTCAAATGTATCCAAAGGCACATGCGCGCGGCGGCCCCTACCATATAATGGGGTCAAACATTGTGTGCTGCAGAGTTCGCGGCCACGTCCATTCACATTGAAGCCCGCGCGCTCGGCGGCAATTGAACGCCAAGACGGAGGTGTACCATGAAAAAGAAGTCGCCCCGCGTCGAGCCGTACGAAGAGCCCATCGAGAACGACAACGACGACGAAGAAAAGCCCGATTTTGCGCGAGGCAAGCGAGATAAACCGGCCCGCGAGCGAGGTCCCGATTTCGCGCGCGGAACCCGTGAGGAGTCACAACCAGAGAAACATCCCGACTACGCCCGCGGCAAACGGGAACACAGACCGGCCCCCGACAACGATTCAGACTACGCTCGCGGCCTGCGCGAAGAAGAAGATGAGGACGACGAGAGCTAAGTAACACGCGCAGTTCGCACAAAAACGCCAGACCCGCTCAAAGAAAGCCTTTGAGCGGGTCTTTTTCTTACAAACCCCGCCGCATACGCACCACCCTGCCATGCACATCCCGCTCCGCCGGCTCCCACCCCTCTTCCTGTAGCTGCGCCACCAGCGCTTTGCAGTCCGCCTCTAGCCTGTTGTCATATTCAAAGCGCGCGACCGGCATCTCCCTTTCCTCTCGCAGCAGAGACAGTCTCCTGGGATACGTCGGAGGCGGCACTCTCCGCGGTCGCGTGCTGGCAATAATTTCTTCCCCATCCTCAGAAGTCAGCACCGCCGACCAGTACGACCAGCGCCTGTCCTCCTCAAGCTGATAACTCCGTCGAATATGCAACAACTCGTCAGCCATGCCTCACTCCATTAACTCCGTAGAACTCCTCACCGATCTTAGTGGTGTTCCAGACATGCCTTCGTGTGTCAAAGCGAGTCCGACCAGGAAGATTACTAGACCCAACACGGCTGGCGCCAGATGTACGAAATCAACGTATCCGACTATGAAGTGAATTCCAATGGCGCCGCCAAAGCCGCTGGTTCCGGCGATCAGCAGCGCCTGCCATAGGCTGCGAGAAGGGCGCGCAAACCAGTTTATAAAGAAGACTGTCACACCGATTGTCAGAAGACCGCCGCCAAAACCGGCGCGATCATGCGCGATTAGGGGGATAAGCCTTGGGTTAATAGCGTCCAGATCGGCTCGTTGCAGATCCATGAAGTGCAAATCTTGGGGCACAAACACGGACGTCATACCGACGATTAGTATGGTTGCGCCCGCTGCAATCATTCCCCCAGCCGTGAGCGTCAACAAGTTTCGACCTAAACCATATCGCTCGCGGATAGTCCAGGGAGCCCTCTTGGTCCGCAAGATGGCTTCAAAAGCCATGCGGTCCATGTCTGGCCGTGTCCGCCATAACCCGACGATAAAAAAAGGCAACAGAAGAATTGTTGCGACGCCATGCCATGTGTCCAGATAGCCATATCCCAAATAGGCCAGAAAACTTGCAAAACCTAACACACCACTTATGGCAAAAGCCCACCATGCCCACGCTTCACGGCGGCGCAAAGGGAATTGCACCAGCCACATATAAAGCGTACCCACAGCGATGAGCACCCCGCCAAACGCGACGCGATCATGAATCATAAAGCGTACAATGCGGCATTCATAATAAGTGCATAGTTCATCGGCCGTCATACCGAGAAACTGTGTGTCGTGAGGTAAGAACTGCCCTGTCGCTGCCAGAAATAGTGCAAAGCCGCCTGACAACGTCAGAATCAGACCCGTAAATAACAGTAGCGGGCGCCCATCTCCAACAAGTGAAGAAATAAGCCCTTTCTTGCTATATAAGTCGTACAAATCTTGCTGATGCTGCCTCATAATCGGATCCTTAAGAACGCTGGCTACACACGACGGAACAAACCCATTATAAGACATGGTGAAATGAACGCCTGCCGTTTCCGCATAGTCTGCCACCTGGGACTCTTCACCACGCCATCCGGGACGTTTGCGAGACTTTCAAAAAATATAATTGAAAATAATTAGCAAAATTCGTGAAATTCGTGGCAAAAAAGAATACGGAGAACCACCCATGACCCCAGAACAAATCGCCCTCGTCCGTCACACCTTCACCCCCGTAGCACAGCAGGCCCGCCGCGCCGGCGCCTTCTTTTACGACCGGCTCTTCGCCCTCGACCCCTCATTGCGCCCTCTGTTCCCCGACGACCTACATCGCCAGGGTGAAAAATTCGTCGAGACCCTTGGCACTATGATCCGCGCCCTCGAACGAGAACAGACCGCTGACGCATCCTCCGAATTGCAGCAACTGGGCCAACGCCACGAAGAGTATGGCGTGCAACCACGGCACTACGACACCTTGCGGGAAGCCCTTCTGTGGGCCCTTGCTCAGATTTTGGGCGAAGATTTCGACGACGACGTCGCCGTCGCCTGGTGCAATGTCTACAACCACACCGCCCGAGCCATGCGTGAGGCCAGGCTCGAGACGACAACGCCGTAAACGTCGTGCAACTAACCTAACTCCGCCAACAACGACCTCGCCTCTTCCAGCTCCTCTATAACCTCGTCTTCCTCAAATCCCTCAATATGCTGTGACAGCAGCGCTCGCGCCTCGTC
>CAYSMQ010000511.1:0-3326 GCA_964432035.1 uncultured Ardenticatenaceae bacterium | reverse complement strand
GACGGCCGATCTAGACGGTCCAGTTGAAGTTGTCGGTCAAGAGCGAGCGCTCGACGCCGTACGCTTCGGGATTGGCATCCAGCAGAAGGGCTACAACCTCTTTGCGCTTGGCCCCCACGGTCTGGGAAAGGAAGAGGTCATTACCCAGTTCATTGAAGAGCGCGCTGCCGAGCTGCCCACCCCCCAAGACTGGTGCTACGTGCACAATTTTGAACAGTCATACAAGCCCCGCGCTCTACAGTTGCCGGTCGGTCGTGGTGTAGAGCTTCGTGACGACATGGAGCAGCTCTTAGAAGAGCTGCAGGCGGTACTACCGGCCGCTTTCGAAAGTGAGGAATACCATGCACAGCGCCAGGCAATCGAGGAAGAGCTAAAAGAACGCCAGGAATCCTCATTCGAAGAATTAAAGGAAAGAGCCGAAGAGCGCCAGATTGCCCTGGTACAGACCCCATCTGGTTTAGCTTTTGCACCGATGCAGGAAGGGGAAGTGATAAACCCTAAAGAGTTTCTGAGCCTGCCGGAGGAAGAACAGAAGCGCGTCCAGGGCGAAATTGAGGACCTTCAGGAAGAGCTGCAACGCATTATGCGCCAGATGCCGCAGTGGCAGAAAGAGACACGAGAGCGGATTAAGGAATTGAAGAAAGAGGTGGCGGCGTTTACCATCGCACCCCTGTTTGAGGACTTAAAGAAAAAGTACGAGGACTTAGCAGACGTCTCCGACTATCTAGAAGATGTCCAGGAACATGCCATCGAAAATGTCGATAATTTCCTGCAGCGCTCCTCCGACGAAGAGAATCCGCTGGCGGCAATTATGCGCGGACAGCGTGCAGCAAGCCAACCACCCTCTTTCAACGAGTACGAAGTCAATCTCTTAGTCGATAACAGCGACACGGAAGGCGCACCAGTCGTCCACATCGAACTCCCGACCTATCAAAACCTCATCGGCCGTGTGGAACACATGTCGCAGATGGGCGCACTGCTGACCAATTTTACGCTGATCAAGCCCGGCGCTCTACATGAGGCTAATGGCGGCTATCTCATCCTCGACGCGCGCAAGCTTTTGCAGCAACCCTACGCCTGGGACGGTCTTAAGCGAGCGTTACGCTCCAGAGAGATAGCCATTGAGTCGCTGGGCCAGATGTACAGCCTGATCAGCACCGTCTCGCTTGAGCCTGAGCCAATACCCCTGGACATAAAAGTCGTCCTACTTGGCGAGCGCATGCTCTACTATCTGTTGGTCCAGTTGGAGCCGGAGTTCAATGAGCTTTTCAAGGTAATGGCCGACTTTGAAGATGAAATGGAGCGTAACGAGGGCAATAGTCAGGCGGTCGCAAGGTTGATATCGTCACTTATCCGGCGCGAAGACTTGCGCCACTTTGATCGCGGCGCCGTGGCGCGTGTTTTAGAGTTAAGCGCGCGGGAAGTGAGCGACAAGGAACGACTCACCACGCAGTTGCAGCGTCTGACGGACGTGCTGCGCGAGGCCAATTATTGGGCCGGTCAGGAGGGACGCGACATCGTGCGGGCCGAGGATGTGCAACGCAGTCTGGATGAGCAGGTGAGACGCGCCAGCAGACTGCGTGAAAGGATGCAAGAAACGATCCTGCGCGAGACGATACTCATCGATACGAGCGGTGAAGAAACCGGACAGATTAACGGGCTGTCAGTACTTAATGTTGGCGGTTTTGCCTTTGGTCGACCCAGCCGCATCACGGCGCGCGTGCAAATGGGAAAAGGGGAAGTCGTCGACATCGAACGCCGTGTTGAATTAGGTGGACCCATACATTCTAAGGGTGTCTTTATCTTGTCGAGTTTCCTGGGAAGTCGCTACGCCGAAGAAAGACCGCTGTCACTCTCGGCCAGCATTGTATTCGAACAGACCTACGCCGGCGTAGATGGCGATAGCGCGTCGTCAACCGAGTTATATGCGCTGTTATCTGCGCTTGCTGAAGTACCAATAAAACAGTCACTGGCCGTTACCGGCTCCGTAAACCAGCATGGACAGGTACAGGCGATTGGGGGCGTGAACGAGAAAATTGAAGGTTTCTTCGATATCTGTAAGGCGCGCGGTCTGACCGGCGATCAGGGCGTTCTCATTCCCCAGTCCAATGTAAAGAACCTGATGTTGCGCCAGGATGTTCGCGAAGCGGTCGAGGCCGGTCAGTTCAACATTTATCCCATCACACATGTGGACGAAGGTATTGAGATTCTTACAGACGTTGCGGCAGGAGAACAGCAGGACGACGGCTCCTATCCAGAAGGCACAATCAACCATAAAGTCGTCAAGAGACTGGATGAAATGGCTGAACGCCTGCGCAAATACAACGTTCCTCGCCGCGATGAGAACAACGACGGGTCCGACGGACAGACGGCGCAGCAAAGCAGCGATGAAGAAGAATAACTAACAACGGGAATCCCATATGAGTGATGAAAGACAGGAGCAGCCGGAAGAGGAACGGCGCGAACGCGAGCTTGTCATTCGACGCATCCTAGTTGCACTAGATACGTCGGGGCACAGCCTGGCGGCGTTAGAAGCCTCGGCGCGGCTGGCCGCCATCATGCACGCCGAGTTAGTGGGCCTTTTTGTTGAAGACGTCAACCTCTTGCGCCTGGCGGCCCTACCCTTTGCGCGAGAAGTGCGATGGTCTTCATCCACGCGCCGCTCGCTCGATGAAGCGCGCATGGAGCGTGAGCTACGGCTCTTAGCCTCGCAGGCGCGCCGTGCGCTGGCATTGGCGGCCGAAGAGGCCGAAACTGAGTGGAAGTTTCGCGTGGTGCGTGGTGCCGTTGCCGAAGAGGTGCTGAGAGCAGCGATGGAAGCGGACTTACTTTCACTGGGACGCGCCAGCAGGCCCCTGAGCAGGCGCGTTCGACTGGGCTCGACGGCGCAAGCAGCCGCGGTTCGCGGCAGCCGTTCCGTATTGTTGGCGCGTAAGGGGGCAGATCTCGACCTTCCTGTGATGGTAACGTACGACGGCTCGGACTTAGCGCCGCGCGTCCTCGACGCCGCCGTGCAGATGGCGCAAGCCAGCGACAGCAACCTGATTGTTCTTGTTGTGGCAGACCACGCCGACGACGCGCCACAGATTGCCGAAGAGGCCAGCGAGCTGCTGGGAGATCGGGTGGCGCACGCCGATTACCGTTTTCTACCGACGAACGGTGAAGAGCATCTTCCGGACGTGCTAAGCCAGGAGCGTTGCAGCGTGCTCGTTCTAGGCGGCGAGAATGACCTCTTGCAGGGTAAACGCCTGTACAGTTTGCTAGATGAGCTCGATTGTCCGGTACTTCTTGTCCGCTAGAGACGGCGACTATCCCCACTGCAGCTT
>CAYSMQ010000510.1:0-3342 GCA_964432035.1 uncultured Ardenticatenaceae bacterium | reverse complement strand
GACCGCGCCGGTGGTAGTAATGGTGCAGAGAAGACGAAGCGGCGTCCAACCTCTCTGCCGGCCCCTGTTGCGTGGCCCACTGCCACGCCTGCCGCACATTTCCAATGTCGGCGTCAATTTTCTCCAGGGCCGCTTTGTCGCGCGCGCTGGGCAGATCGCCCGCCAGTTGCCCCAGCCGGCGCAGATAGTAGGCGCTATGACGGTCGCGCAGATCGTCACTATCAATTCCTTCTACACGCCGCTTCTCCGCGCTAAACTTCTGCAGAAGCGGATGCAGATAGTAACGATCCTGTTCGGCGTCGTACTGCACCAGCGAGCGAGCCACCAGGCGAGAGAGCACGCGCGGAGAAGCATCACTCACGGCCCGGGCGGCGGCGAGCGTGAAATCGCCACGAAAGATTGATAGCTGCGCCATTACCTGCCGTTCGCCTCTTTCCAGGCCCTGCCAGGCGCCGTCAAACATGGCGCGGATGCTGTGGTGGCGGGGCGCCACGTCTACGGCAGAGGTCTCCAGGAGATCCAGATCGTTACGCAAGGCGCGAGCTATCTCGTGCAGGGGGAGAGCATCGGTCCACGAAGCAGCCAGCTCCAAAGCCAGGGGCATGCCGTCGACGAGCCGGCAGATGTCGGCGGCGTCGGCCCTGGACTCGTCGTTCAGCTCAAACGCAGGCTGCAGTCGCCGCGCGGCTGCCATCAAGAGGTCCGTGGCGTTTGCTTTCTCATCTACTGTGCTCGCTTCGCCGTTCTGCGGCGCAAGAGGCAGACCGCCGAGCGGATATAAGTGCTCTCCCTGCAAGCCAAGGCGGCGACGGGAGGTCACCAGGAGCGTGACATCGGGTGCCGTATCCATCAGTTTGCTCAGAAATGTCAGGCTATCCTTGTTCAGGAGATGCTCAAACTGATCCAGAATCAGCATTAACTCTCTGTTGCGCAGGAATCCCAGCAGTTGACTGGTCGATGCTTCTTGTCCCTCAAAGGAAAAATCGAACGCCTGGGCAATTTTCAAAACAAGTTGGTCCGCGCTACCCACGGCATCCAGCGGAACGAAGACGATTCCGTGCAGGAATAGTCGCACCCCTTCTTGCCCTGCCCGTCTGCCGGCCTCGATGGCCAGGCGTGTCTTACCCATGCCGCCCATGCCGCTAATCGTGATCAGCCGTGCAGCGCGCTTGCGCAGGATGCGCAGTAGTTCTTGCAGTTCACGCTGCCGACCGATGAAAGGCGTCGCCGCGTTGGGAAGGGATAGTCGCGCCGATGCCATCTGGCGAATACGCCGGTAGAGGCGTTCGGTCTCTGTTGCGGGCGCAACGTCCAGCATCTCCTCAAGGGTCTCACGACAGCTCTCGTACTGCTTCAGGGCCGCCGCCCGGCGCCCCTGTCGCGCCAGGAGCAACATCAGCTCACGCTGCGCCGTCTCGCGCCAGGGTTCCAGCGCCACCAGCCTTTGTGCGTAGCGCAAGACCTTGCGCTCATCCTGGCGCACCTCAACCTGCTCCAGTAGCTGCTCCAGGACCCTCACAGCTCGTTCGTGATACTTTTGGCGCTTGCCCTGTAACCAGTGCTGGAAGGGAACGGCGTCCACCGGGGAGAGTTCTGGCAGAATCTCGCCGCGGTAGAGGTCGATGGCTTGCGACAGGGCTTGAGCCGCCTGTTCCGGTACGCCTTCTTTTTCGCGGTCCGTGGCCTGCGCCAGAAGCCTATCAAAAGTAACGACGTCCATCTCCAGCGGGGCGTCGGGATTACGCCGGATGGCGGTGCGCGTGGCCAGGATCAGGGGAACGTCAGCGTCCTTCTCGGCCAGCGCTTTACGCAATTGAAAAAGCGCCTGGCGCAGGCTATGGCGGGCGGCGGCTTCCTCGTCGGTGGGCCACAGCAGGCCCGCCAGCCGGTCGCGAGCGTGCGGTTTGGGGGTTTCCAGCAGGAGATAGGCGAGCAACGCCTGCACTTTGTCGTAAGGAAAGTTCACTATGCGCGCCCCGCCACGACGGATCTCCATCCGCCCGAATAGTCTCGCGCGCACCCTGGACTCGACATGTGGCATGTGCACCACCGTCCTGCAGCCTCTTGACGGTGTCTTGACGGTACCTTGACGAGCGCATCGTACGCTTCATTGTAAGTAGCAGTCAGATGGTACGCAACCTGGCCCTTGAGGCACATGCGCGCCCCTTAGCACATTTCGAAAACAACGTTTTAGCAACGGAGGTAATTTCATGTTGACAAAGAGAAAGACAATAGGTTGGTTGCTCGCGGCAATTGCACTGCTGGCGTTAGTCATTATTGGCCAGCCTGCGCAGGCGATCGGAGGGGGCGCGCCTGATGGTGCCGGTCATCCCAATGTCGGCCTGATCGGTTACGATGTGGATGGACCGGACGGTGCAAGCCCGCCTTTTGGCCTGTGCACCGGTTTTGTGGTTTCCGATTCGGTATTCGTAACCGCCGCCCATTGCATTGAGGTAGCGCCTGACGCCAGTTGGGCCGTCACCCTGGCTTCAGGCAGCCCTACGGATCCACTCGTGACGCCGGGCATCTACCCAGACGACTTCCCCTTCCCAATGCTGACGCCGGTCACCTATGCTGAGGAAGTCACCATGCACCCCCAATACGGCGAAGGCCGTGCACAGGCAAACGACGTGGCCGTCTTGCGCTTCGCAGAGGGGACGTTCGCGTACGTGACGCCGGTGGAATTACCGTCCGAAGGGCAGCTCGACGCGCTGGCAGCCCGGGGCAGCTTTCAGTACATCACGCAAATGGAGTGGCTGATTAAGGTGAGGGAGCTAAAAGCGCTGACAGTCCGTGCTGGGTTACTTGGACAAGATTTCACGTTGGTGGGTTATGGCGCCGTGCCGTCTAACGACAGTGTCCCACAGAAGCAGATCCTGGGCTACCGCAAGGTCGCTCAGGCCCAGTTCCAGGCATTGACCCCCAGATCGCTGGTCCTTAGGGAAACGACCAATGGGAACAGCGCCGGATTTGTCTGCAGCGGCGACTCCGGCGGCCCGCAATTTTATGGTGACTCGAATCTGGCAGTATCGATGGTCGGTGTTGCTAACAACGAGAGCGATCGTTGCGGTGTGGGAACGCGCTTCATGCAACGCCTAGACACCCCGAGCGTACGCGATTTCCTGGGTCAGTTCGTCGCGCTGCCGTAAACCGATAGTATGGCATTGGCAGTTCCCAATTTCCCATACCTGCGACTCCATCCCTCGGTCGTTGCGCCTAACAGGACGTTCTGACGTCGTCCGCCAGCACGAAGCTTGCGGACGCTCCCGTGGCCTGTTAGGATTTACAAAGAGGTGAAAGGTAAGTCGCTGGGTCTGTTTTTTATCGGCGCGGGCATCGGAA
>CAYSMQ010000509.1:1714-3362 GCA_964432035.1 uncultured Ardenticatenaceae bacterium | reverse complement strand
TTCAGCCGGCTCCTCCTCCATGGGTTCTTCAGTCGGCTCTTCTTCCATGGGCTCTTCGGTCGGCTCTTCCTCGACAGGCTCTTCCGCCGGCGGATCCGTGGGTTCGGGCGCGCTGGTCGGTTCTGCCGCGCCACCGCAAGCCACTGTCATCGCTAACAGCGCCAGCAGGACAATAAGGGAAAGTAATCGGTTCTTCGTCATTTCAACCTCCTCTCCTCCGTTGGGAGAAGCAATATCGGTCGTTTTCGAACAAACTTCGGCGATTGTTACGTCTCACTTCCTGAACGTGTCCCTAATCCTTATCGAATAGAACCACCTCCTTACAGGGTAACTATGAGCTTATAATGGGGATGCGTGACCAGTAGAAAAACCAGATGAAAAAAGCTGTCAGCGCCAGGAACACAACGGCCGTAAGAACAACGCCGCGCCGCAGCTGGATATTCCTGCGTGATAGTTGCCTGGCGACGTTTGGCAACAAAATGGAAAGAATCAGCAGCAGGCCGACGGCGATGCTTTGCACCTGGCCCTGCACGTTCATGAGGCCCATGCCAAAACGCATCAGGCCAATGAGCAAAAGGGCCAGAATAGCGCCTACCATCGTGCCACTGCCGCCAAAAATGTTGATGCCGCCCAACACGGTAGCGGTGATCACTGTCAGTTCCAACCCGGTGCCCACATCTGGTCGCGTGCTGCCAAAGCGGGCGGCGATGATCACGCCTGCCAGCGCCGACATAAAACCGGAAAGCAAGAAGACAACCATCTTGATGCGCGCCACGGGGACGCCGGCATAGCGCGCTGCTTCCTCGTTGTTGCCGATGGCATAAAGGTAGCGACCAAATGTCGTCTTATGCAGCACCAGGCCGAAGATGATGGCAAAGAAGATAAAGAACACGGCGGAAACGGGTAGGCGAATGTCGCCCACCGTACCCTGTCCAAGATAGGTGAACTCGGCGGGATATCCGCGCGCCGCCTGGTCACCCAGAAAGACGTAAGCCATGCCCCGGTAAAAGGCAAAGGTACCCAGCGTGACGACCAGCGACGGCAGCTTCACGCGCGCCACGAGGTAGCCATTCAGCGCGCCGCCCAGCAGACCCAGCAGCAAGGCTGCCGCGACGGCAATCCAGATGTTGACGCCGTTAATGTGCAACAGGCCCAGCAGCGAGGCGCACATGGCCAATATAGACGCCACCGAGAGGTCGATGTTAGCCGTGATGATGATGAAGGCCATAGGCAGGATCATCAACCCTAGCTCCATAAAGTCGGAGGTGGCCCGCATCAGGTTGCGCGTGTTCAAGAAGAAGGGCGATAGTCGCGAGTTGACCACGACGACGATAATGATGAGCGCCACGAGCAACCACTCCCAACGCAGAAAGAAGTCCAGGGTCAGCCGCTTGCGCTGCGGCGTCTCTGCGCCGTTTCTCTCACTCGTCGTTGTCGTCACGAGAGCTCTCCCGCGCCGCCAAGCTGTTGTAACCGCCGTCGGATGCTGGAATCGACGATGACGGCGACCAGAATGAGCAAACCCTGCGCCGCTAGCTGCCAGAAAGGCGAAATACGTACCAGAATCAAGGCGTTTTCAATGATTCCCAGTAAGAATGAACCGAGGACGACGCCCAGAACGGCGCCGCTACCGCCGAAAATATTCACG
>CAYSMQ010000509.1:0-1614 GCA_964432035.1 uncultured Ardenticatenaceae bacterium | reverse complement strand
GAATGAACCGAGGACGACGCCCAGAACGGCGCCGCTACCGCCGAAAATATTCACGCCTCCCACGACGGCTGCCGCCACCGTCTGTAGTTCAAAGCCCAAAGCCGTGTTGGTCTGCGCCGATTCAAAGCGCGAGGCCCACAGCACCGCCGCAAGGCCCGCCAACACACCCGAGATGACGTAAACCATGAAAATCGTGCGCTGCACGGGAATACCGGCGACGTTGGCTGCATCGGGATTGCTGCCCACGGCATAGATATCGCGTCCCGGACGCGTGTAGTTGAGGAAGACGTAGACCAGCAAGGCCACGACGGCGGCAAATAGAATAATGTTGGGGATACCTAAGGGGGCCGCTTTGGCCAGCGCCCGGTACCCATCGGGCATTTCGAAAGAATTGATCCAGGTGCCGCCGCTATACAAAAAGACCATGCCGCGGTAAATGCTCAGCGTGCCCAGCGTGGCAATAATTGGTGGCACCCTGCCGGCGGTAATGACGACGCCGTTAAAGCTGCCCAGAATACCGCCCAGGAGCATGCCCAGCAGAACGGCTATGGCGGGCGTAACAGAGGGGAAGGCCACCACCGTGAACGAGACCATCATAGCTACGAGCCCGATCATAGAGCTGACGGACAGATCGATGCCGCGCGTAATAATAACCATCGTTTGCCCCAGGGCCACGATGGTCAGGATCGATATGTTGAGTAAGATGTTGCGGAAGTTGTTCCCCGTCAGAAATGCCGGCGTGTTGATGCCCACGATGGCAATGAGCAAGACGATGAAGATGATGATGCTTAGCTCGCGAAACCTGACAAGGGTTAGAAGTAGGCTGCGTGACTGTGTTGGGCGATCGGCCGTTGCGTTCACGATGCAGGCGCCTCCTGCTGTGTGACTTCTGCAGGAGCCACCGCTTCCGTGGCCAGCGCCATGAGCTTCTCTTGCGTCGCTTCTTCCCGAGAGAGTTCGCCGGTCACGCGGCCCTCGCGCATCACCAGAATGCGGTCGCTCATGCCCAAAATTTCCGGCAGCTCTGACGAAATCATCAGAATAGCGACGCCCTCGTTGGCCAGATCGCTCATCAACTGGTGCACGGCTGCCTTGGTTCCCACGTCGATGCCGCGCGTTGGTTCGTCAAGGATCAGAACACGTGGCTCGGTTTCCAACCACTTGGCCAGGACTACTTTCTGCTGGTTTCCACCAGAGAGTTCGCTGGCTTTCTGGTCGATGCCCGCGCTGCGCACTTCCAGACGATGGGCGGCGGTCGCCGCCACCTTTTTCGCGTTTCGCTCGCGCAACCAGCCCGCCGTGGCAAAGCGAGGTAGTATGGGCAGCGTGATATTTGCCGCGATGCTCATGGGCAACACGAGCCCATGATGCTGGCGATCTTCAGGCACGAAGGCGAGGCCCAGGCGCATGGCCTCTTGCGGGCTATCTACGTTGACCTTCCGCCCGTCTACCTTGATCGTTCCCGCGTCGGGTGTCCGAATGCCAAAGAGGGCGCGGGCCAAGTCGGTGCGACCGGCGCCGATCAGGCCCGCCAGCCCCAGGATCTCGCCGGCTCGCAGATCAAAAGTGACGTCTTCAAACTTTCCGCGGGCCGTCAGGTTGCGCACCTGTAGG
>CAYSMQ010000508.1:0-3376 GCA_964432035.1 uncultured Ardenticatenaceae bacterium | reverse complement strand
TACGTGGACGTGCACCTTGATGGCGCGTTCGTCGCCGACGACGAGGGTTGAGTCACCCATAGCGGCGATTGTGTCGCGTACGGTATTGACGTCTAGCCCTTGTCCGGTGAGGATGAACTGTACGTCATAGGGAAACTCAAGCTCGCCTTCTTCTGGCGCCGCGAGGGCCTGGGCAGGCACGTTCTCAACAGCCGTCGGTTCGGCGGAGACGGACGGCGCATATGCCTCAGGCTGGACCTGGGCAGGGTCCGTCATTTCAAGACTTTCGCCGTAGACGTAGCGTAACATGCCTTCCAGGATGTAGACGAGGCCCTGCCCACCGGAATCGACGACGCCGGCCTGTTTGAGATCCTCCAGCATGTCGGGTGTGCGTTCCAGCGTCTGTTGGCAACGTTCCAGCACGCGTTCCAAGAGGAAGCGAAGGTCCGAACTCTTGGCAATGGCATCCTGTGCCTCTTCGGCGCCTTCACGCACGACCGTGAGAATGGTACCTTCGACAGGACGCATGACGCCTTTATAGGCCGTTTCGGCGGCTCCCTCAAAGGCAGCGGCGATGTCCTGGGCCGTCGCCAGTTCTGTGCCGGCAAGGCTGCGCGCCAGCCCACGAAAGATCTGGCTGAGGATGACGCCTGAATTTCCGCGCGCGCCCATGAGCGCACCATGGGCCAGTTCTTGAGCCATGCGTCCGGTGTTCATTTCGTTGCTATTCTCTACACGACGGTAGGCGGCGCGCATGGTGAGTACCATGTTTGTACCAGTGTCGCCATCGGGGACGGGAAAAACGTTGAGGGCGTTCACTCGTTCGCGGTTGTACTCCAGCCAAAGCAGGCCGGCTTTGATTAACTTCCGTAGTTGTTGGCCGTTACAGTGCAGCCATTTTTGAGGTATGGTTGCGCTGTGCGGACCGGTCGATTCACTCATAAAATTTCCTCCTGCCTCCGCCACACGTCACGAGCTACCGTTGCTCACGCGTAACCCTTGAACGTAGACGTTGACGGCTTTGACCCGCATGCCAAGCGCTTTCTCCACGTGAAACTTCACTGTGTTTTGGATGCTCTTTGCCACCGTCAAGATGCGTGTCCCATACTCGACGATGACGTAAACGTCGATAATGATGGCGCCGTCCTCAAAGGTTACGTCGATGCCACGATGAGCATCACGCGTCAAGAGTTGGGCGATGCCTTCGACCAGGTTCTTGCTGGACATGCCGACTACACCGTAACATTGGTGCACAGAACGGGTCGCAATGGTGGCAATCGTCGACGGCGAAATATCAATTTGACCCAATGAGTCGTCATTGGTCGCCATGTTTAGCTCCTCATGATGGTTGGGTGTTAAGCTGGCTGAACTCGGTTAGAAATTCCTCTCGAATTGTTGCGCAAAAGCCGGACTGATTCTATAATTATCGGGTTGAGCGACCAGTTAGGTCGCTTTTAGTTTGTGTTGCAATCATGTTTTGAGGTGAGATTATGGCTAAATGTGAGAATTGCGGCAAGGGACCGCAGTTTGGGCCCAACGTGAGCTTTTCACAGAAGAAGACAAAGCGGCAATTCAAGCCTAATGTCCAACGTATTTCAGTATACGAGAATGGAAAGCGAGTGCGCAAGTATCTATGCACGCGTTGTATCAAAGCCCTGAGCAAAGTATAGAAAGCTCGCTGCAGCGGATTCTTGTGAGGAAATTGGAAACTTTGTGAGAGACAGGCGCTTCGGGGCCTGTCTTTGTTTTTGGGGAAGGGAGACGTTATAGGGCGGCGAGACCTGATGATTCCGCAATCAAATGTATAGTGGCGGACAATGCGAGAACAAATGTCCAAAATCGCGGTCATTATAGCATGGGCGACGGCCCTCTGATATAGCGTACTGGTCACATTCTGACGTCTAGAAACCAGGAACGAGCCCCTGAGTAAAGGGGCTCGTTTTACTATCTTATCTGGCGCGTGTGTCTTGGTCCGCTATGTAAGATCGGGATCCGGGGGCACATCTCCAGTGGCGCGTGGCGGTTCCGGCGGGTTGCTGCGAAGGTCGCCGACCAGACGCTCGGCTTCGCGCCCGGCGACGTCGCGAGCACCAAGGCCAAAAGCCAGCGCAGCAGCGACAGCGATCGCGCCAAGGGTCAGGCCAAAGGCCAGTGTGATTATCTCATCGGCGACGCCGAGCTGTTGCAGTGCAATAGCACCGGTGAAGATCAAGATCGCCCAGCGAGCCAGACGCGCGGTTAAACCGGCATTTTGACCTCCACTGCTCAACACCAGATCGCGGGCCAGATTGGCCAGGTAAGCGCCGATGCCAAAGATGATGATAGCCAGAAGCAGACGCCCGCCAAACGCGAGGAATTGGGCGATGATGTTGGCAAGGAAGGCAAACTCGATAAGTCGCGCTGCCTCCATCGCCGCGAAGAGCATGATGGCCACGAGCACGACTGTGCCGGCGATTTCGGAAGGCGTGCGCGCCGTGGTCGTCTCCTCGGCGATGCGCGCCAACCCTAGCCTTTCAGCAAGCCGGTTGAAACCCATTCCCGCTAACAGATCGGCTACAATATCGGCGACCACGCGACCGACGAAGTAGGCGATAGTAAGGAGTAGAGCGGCGCCGAAGAGGCCGGGAATAGCGTTGAGGAATGTTTCTAGCATCTGCGTCGCCGGGGCGGAAATGGCTTCAATTTCAAGGGCATTGAGGGCAGCAATGATCACTGGGATGAGGATCAGGGCGTAAACGAGCACGCCGAGTAGCTGCGAAAGGGAGAGGCCGAGTCCGACGCGCCGAGCGAGGCTATCGGCGCCCAGACCATGGGAAAGTTGCGTCACCAGGCCGCGGGCAATGCGCGCCAGGACATAGCCGACGGCAAGAATGACGATGGCGGCGATGAGGTTAGGCAGGAAGGCGACAAACGAGGCGATGAGCTGGTTCAGGGGCTCGGAGATGAAGTCCAGACCCAGGCGCCTGAAGAAGGCGATCAATACAAAGAGCATGATCAGGTAGAACACGAATTTGGCTATAGCGCGTTCAACACTGGGCTCTGCATCCGGATCGCTATCCATGGCGCGCGCCATACGATTGTCGACGTCCGTGCGTTCCAAAATGGCGATCACGGCGCGTTCGATTAGTTTGGCGACGATGTAACCGATGATGAGAATGATCAACGCTATCAGGAAGTTCACGACGCCAGCGCCAAATACGGGCACTAGCGGATTGAATAATTGGTCGAAGAAGTCCATGGCTTGTTCCTCCTACTCCGAAGGTGAGAGTGAGTTCAAAAGGCCGCCCCAAACGCGTAAGACACGCCGGTCGGCGCGACTGCTGCAGTAAGGATATATGGGATGAGGAGGGGCGGCGTGTACCATTGTCACAGGAGAGGGTACATTGCCGGATACAAA
>CAYSMQ010000507.1:0-3381 GCA_964432035.1 uncultured Ardenticatenaceae bacterium | reverse complement strand
GATGCTTATCTCGCCATGCGGAGTTACCCACACATCCAAGGCCAGATCCTCACAGCGCACTGCACTTTCAGAGATCTCCGCCGGGCGACAGACGTTGCAGTACCAGCCCTTAAACGACCCGCTCTTCCTCTTGTAAACGGCGAAGACATTGTACCAGCGGTCGCTGTAGAACGTTTCGACAAAGCGGTCACCTTCTTCAAAAACGACCGGTCCCAGGTCCGCGCGTGGGCGGTCGAAGAACGCTTCCAGCCGGATCCAGTGCTCACCACGCGCCAGAACGCGCGCCGGATACTGCCAGACCTCGTGTCCATTCTCATCTAGTTTGTAGACCGTTACCTTCACTGTGGAACTCTTTATAGACGTTCTGAATGCAGGCGCTTCCCAGCCCAAATGGTGCAGTCAAGTGACTCAGACGGCAGGCTCTTCCACCTCTAACTGCCGTTTCAGTCCGGCGATGTGCGCCTCCAGTTCCGTCAGCTCCGCGTGTTCCGTTTCCAGTTTGTCCTTTTCCGCGCGCACAAAGCGGGCGAATGGCGCGATGGTATCCTCCACGCGCTGCCCGCTGCGACGCATCTCGCGCTCGAACTGCTCGCGCAGGTTGGACATGAGCCGCTGGCGAAGATCGGCCAGTTTTTCCGCCAGCTCATTTTTAGCCCGCCGCCTGCGCGCCGGCAAGATAAGCAGGCCCAACGTGGCAGCGCCCACGGCGGCGACAATGCCCGTCACGTCCAGCCAGACCAGGTGCGCCGCGGCGGCAATTGCCACGCCCAGGCCCACGCCCACGCCGGCTAGCCCGGTATTGACCACTGCCGTACGCGCCGCCTCCGCCATTTGCGCCGCCTCTTCTTCTTTGTCGAAGCTGGCGATCGCCTGGTGCGTTGCCGTTCCGATGGAATCGATAAGTCGCTGCCGGTCATAGGCCAGCGTGCCCTCACGCGGGCCCGACTGTCCCACGACGCGCTCGGCTGTGGCCTGCTTGCGTTGCGCCAGGTGATCGGCGACGGCCGCCCACTGTCTCAGATCTTGCTCCACCATCCAATCTACGAGCTCGCCGATGCGCTTCTCCAGCTTTTGCGGCGTTTCGGCGACCACTTCGTCTTCAAATTGCCGCTGCACGTGGCTGGTGCGAATCAGGTCTGGAATGCGACCAAAGCGGATCGTCTCGTCGAAAAAGGCGTTTCCGCGCTTTTCCATCTCGTAGAGGATGTTGTCAATCTCGCCCAGGCGCGCCTGGAAATTACGCTGCATGTCTTCATTATAGTACGTCGTCTGCCGCTCGATATCGTCCAGCAACTGCGCATCGTCTTGTAGCAGCGCCAGATTGGCTTCGCTGACTTGCAGATATTGTTCCAACAAGCGCTGTCCCACCCCCAGCGGATTCAGTATCTTGAGGCGAAAACGACCCTCGTCGTCCAGCGTGTCGTGAATGTAGGATTCCAGGGCCTGGAAACGGCTGGCTTCCCACATTTGTGGCTGACCGCCTTTGGCCTGCTTGGCCATTCTAGCAGAGACGGCGAACAACGCCGCAATGTCGCCCACCAGACGTTCCCCAGCCTCACGCACAAATGACACTACTTTTTCAAGGTCTTCTTCTTCAGGCAAAATATCAACCTTATTGATGACGAGAACGATCTTCTTGCCCCAGTCGCGTATCTGCGTGAGAAAGACCCGCTCACTTTCTGTGAAGGGACGATCGGCCGACGTGACAAACAGGACCAGGTCGCTGCGTGGAATAAACTCGCTCGTCAGCGCTTCGTGTTCGCGCATGATGGCATTGGTGCCCGGCGTGTCCACGATGTTGATGTTTCGTAACAGCTCGACCGGCGCCGTATGCATCCAGATGCCCTGTTCTCGCGGCGCGCGACCGGTCTCTTCGCCATAGCGCAACACGTGAATCTGGCTGGTGGTGGGCGTGACCCCTTCCTGCAACACCGGGTGGCCGATGAGCGCGTTTATCAGCGCCGACTTACCCGAGTTAAACTCGCCGGCAATGACCAGCAGAAAGAATTCGTCGAGCTGTTGGATCGACTCTGCGAGCGCCTCGCGATCGGGTTCACTGGCGCCCACGTCGGCCAATATGTCGCGCAGGCGCGCCAAAACCTCGCGTGTGCGTTTAAGAAGATCTTCTTGTTCCTGGTTTAGGACGGCGTCCATGCCGGCTCCCTTTTTCTCGTTGCTTGTACCGCGCACCAACAACCGGCTAACAAGCGCCTTTTACTCAACGGTGTACTCCATGCCTGCTTCATCCATGCGTCGCATCCGTTCCCACTCGGGAACGTCTTCTGCATCCGCCTCTTTCAGGGCAAGCGTCTGGCGCATCTCGCGGATCTGGTCCCGCAATACGGCAGCTTTTTCGAACTCCAGCGCCTGCGCCGCTGCCTTCATTTGCTTTTCCAGTTCCTTGATCAGCCGGTCTAGCTCTGCCTTTGGCATTTCTGTCGCCGTTGTATAGGCCGTGCGTTCCTCGGCTAACGCCAGCTCGCGCTCTTGCTCCTGGTGCCGCACGATGTCGTCGGTCAGGTCCCGCACCGATTTCAAGATGCTGCGCGGTTCGATGCCATGCTCCTCATTGTAGGCCTGTTGAATAGCGCGGCGCTCATTCGTAACGTCGATGGCCCGCTGCATAGAGTTGGTCATCTTGTCTGCGTACATGATCACTTTGCCTTCGATGTGACGTGCGGCGCGGCCGATGGTCTGAATCAGTGCCGTTTCCGACCGTAAGAAGCCTTCCTTATCGGCGTCTAGAATGGCCACAAGCGAGACTTCAGGCAGGTCCAACCCTTCACGCAGTAAATTGATGCCCACCACGACGTCAAAGACGCCCGTGCGCAAATCGCGTAAGATTTCAGTACGCTCGATCGTGTGAATCTCCGAATGCAGATAGTGCACGCGAACGCCCATTTCCAGCAGATAATCGCTTAGATCTTCTGCCATGCGCTTGGTAAGCGTCGTCACCAACACGCGCTGCCCGCGCTCGACGCGTTGCCTGATTTCACCAAGCAAATCGTCCACCTGACCTCGTACCGGGCGCACCTCAACCTCCGGATCCAGAACACCCGTAGGCCGGATAACCTGCTGTACGATCTGTGCAGAGTGTTCCTCTTCGTATGGGCCCGGCGTGGCGCTGGTAAAGAGCACCTGATTTACGCGCTGTTCAAACTCCTCAAAGTTGAGCGGCCTATTGTCCAGCGCGCTCGGAAGCCGGAAGCCGAAATCCACCAGGGTCTGTTTACGACTCTGGTCGCCGGCCCACATGCCGCGAATTTGGGGAATGGTCATGTGGCTTTCGTCGATTACCAGAAGATAGTCGCGTGGGAAGTAATCCAGTAGCGTCCAGGGTGGTTCGCCCGCCGAGCGCTGGTCCAGATGCCGGCTGTAATT
>CAYSMQ010000506.1:0-3392 GCA_964432035.1 uncultured Ardenticatenaceae bacterium | reverse complement strand
GTCATGTTTTGGGGGTGATGGATGTCATTTGTTGGGGATTGGAGACTGGGGATTGGTTGCTAACGTACAGAAATCCGATTTCTTGGAGAAATCGGGTTTCTCCTTACGCGACGCGCCACAAACGAGCTCCCCACCGCCACACATTTCCTCTATACTAGTAAGGTAAAGCGCCTCGTGAAAGGAAAAATACTATGCCTGACATCACGCAAATTGATTTTGGCACGCGCGAGTTTTTGCACGATCCGTATTCTACGTATCTCTGGCTGCGGGAAAACGCGCCGGTGTATTGGATGCCCTTCCGCTCGGGAAGAGGCGGCATGTGGTTAGTATCGCGTTATGACGACGTGATGGCCCTGCTCAAGGACGCACGCGTGTCGAAGGATGTCTCGCGCGTTGCGCCGGAGGAAGAGCTTTCACCTATCGATAGGTCGATGCTCTTTCGCGATCCGCCGGACCATACACGCCTACGCGGTCTGGTTAACATGGCCTTCACTCCGCGGCGCATCGAGCAGCTGAAGCCGCGCATCCGGTCGCTTATAGACGGGTTCCTCGAAGCGATGGCGCAGAAGGTCCAGGTCGATTTTGTGGCCGATTTTGCCTTTCCGCTGCCCGTCGCCGTCATTGCCGAAATGTTGGGCGTGCCCCGAGAGGACGGCGAGCGGTTTAGTGCGTGGTCCAGGGCTTTCATCCAGGGTACTGACGGCGCGCTCGTGACAGAGGAGTCGGCCGAGGCCGGTGTTCAGGCGGGGCTGGCGCTGGATGGTTACCTTTTGGACTTAATTGAGGAGCGGCGGCGGCAGCCGCGAGAGGACCTGATCAGCGCGCTGATCCAGGCGCGCGATGGGGACGAATCGCTGAGCGACGAGGAGCTGTTGGGTACGTGCGTGTTGCTGCTGATTGCCGGACACGAGACGACGGTCAATCTACTGGGCAACGGCCTGCTCACCCTCTTACGCCATCCGCAGCAGATGGCCCTGTTGCGCGAGGAGCCAGACCTCATCGACAGCGCCGTGGAAGAGATGCTGCGTTACGAGAGCCCTGTCCAACGCGGTACGGGCCGTTTCACGACCGCGCCGCGAGAGATTGCCGGCCAGGAAGTAGAAGCTGGACAGCAGGTCAGCGCCCTGCTTGGCGCCGCCAACCGCGACCCCAAGCGCTTCCCGGACCCCGACCGCTTCGACATCCGTCGCAAAGCGAACCGTCACCTGGCCTTCGGCTTTGGCATCCACTTCTGCCTCGGCGCTCCCCTGGCCCGCGCCGAAGCCACCTTGGCCTTTCCCCGCCTGTTGGAGCGTTTCGGGCGTATGGAGTTGGTGGATGATGAACCGGATTGGCGGGAGAATACGTTTATGCGGGGGTTAAGGAGCATGAGATTGGAGATTGGGTGATTGGGGACTGGGGACTGGGGATTTGAGATTGCCGGGCGCTTAGAAATCCGATTTCTTGGAGAAATCGGATTTCTCACGCCTCACCACACGCCCATCCTTCGACACTTCCACCCACGACCCATCCTCAATCTGCACGTACTCCTCCGGGGAAAGGACGACGACCGGCGGGGCTTTGCCGTAGAGCTCGCGAGCCACGGCGGCGCCGAGGGCCAGGATGGGGTCCGGTTCGGAGGTGATAATGGCAGCGGGGGCTGTGTCCAGGCGCACGGCCTCCAGCAGGATGCTGCTGGCGCTGCTGGAGCCGCGCCCGGCGGGCAGCACTAACACGCGTCCTGTGACGTTTTGGCCTGACGACGGGTGGCGGCGGTCGATGATTTCGCCCGTCTGCGGATCCAGGCCTCCCCACAGGCTCAGGGGTTCGGGCAAGACGAGGGCCTCGCCGCTTGCAGCGCCGGGCACCAGCGCTCGCGCCTCAAACTCGGATTCGTTGCTTTTCATGACTCAGCGACTCGAAGTTTATATCTAATTCTCTGGCATGCTGGAAGGCCTGGCGGATTTCCTGCGAGGTGGGGAGGCGGGCAATCTCTGCGTATTTGTCATCGTACTTAGCGCTGCCGGGATTGCAGAAGTTGTCGGGCCGGTACTGGTCCATGACGTTGACCGGCGCGTCGGGCATCTTTTCGGCCACCCACTGCAACACCGGACGCGTGCAACATGCCACGTGGTTGGGCATCACCAGGTGGCGGATCGTGAAGTCCTCGCCCCAATCGTAAATCGTTTGCAGGTTTTTGGTGACCGTCTCCCAGTACCAGGGCGTCTTGGAGAGCTTGACGCCACAGCGGCCGGGCCCAAACTTAAAGTCGGGCAACCACACGTCCATGAGCAGGCGCAGAATCTTCATACTTTCGCCGGTCATGAAGAAGTTGCTGTTCCAGAGCAGGGGGGCGTTGAACAGGCCCTTATATTGCGCGTTGCGCGCGTTGCGCGGGAAACGGTCGTAGAAGTAGTCGTGTTTGACACGGCGCGCGGCGCGCATGTCCTCTTTGGTCGGGTCCAGGTCCGCCAGCAGGGTGATGGCTTCTACAATGGTGTGCAGGTGGATGGTCACTTCGCCGCCGACCCAGTTGATGTTGTGACAGCCCTCTTGCCGCAGCATCCAGGCCATCGTGGCCAGCGTGCGCGCCGAAACCTCCTGCCCGTTGTCTTTGTCCGTGCTGATGTCGCCGTTCTGGCAGAAGCTGCAGCGCATGTTGCAGGAGGTAAAGAAGATAGTGCCCGACCCCTGTCGCCCGCGGTAAATCAGCTCTTCGCCCGTGTGGTGGAAGAAGCTGGACACGCGCGTGCCCTCGGCCAGCTTGCAGGTGCCAAACTTCAGTCCCTCGCTGCGGTCCACGCCGCAATCCCAGCGACAGAAGTTGCAATGGCGCAGCATGCGCTGGCTCAGTTCACGGCAGAGGTCCAGTAGATTAGGTTGCGGCGGCGCCGACGTGGATAGCGCCTGGCGCCCGGCGCGGATGCCCTGCCATCGTTTCAGAAACTCACCGGTCTTCTCGTCCAGTTCCGCCCACAACGCGTCTTCCGGCGCGTCGACCAAATCAACGTCCACGCCAATTTGCCGCGCAATGCGAAACTTAGCGGGCATTTCATTGGCCGCCACCTGCCGGTACCATGATAGCTTCCCCCGCAAATCTTGTTCCTGCCAGATCCAGAGCCCGTCTAAGCCACTCATCACAACCACCTACCTGTACTTTTCTTTTCATCATAGTTGTTATCACTCAGTGCCACAAGAGAGAGCAACGCAGCAATTAGGATAATTTCACTGGCCGTTTAACGAGACGGTGGGCGCAAGATCTCGTGGATCGTGACGCGTAATTCCTTTGAATTGATCAAAGTGTTTATCGGTAGAAATAATCTGCGCGAGCCCGTTATTGCGCATCACGGCAACATGCACAACATCGCGTGCCTTGACACCGTGTGGACTATACTCGTTAAAGAGTTGAACTG
>CAYSMQ010000505.1:0-3406 GCA_964432035.1 uncultured Ardenticatenaceae bacterium | reverse complement strand
GCGAACAGATCCCTGATGCGAATCACCGGATTAAGGGAGTTCATGGCGCCCTGCGTCACCATGGCCACCTCCGCCAGGCGTCGCTGGCGCATCTCTTCGTCGGAGAGACTGAGCAGATCGACCCCGTCCAACAAGACGCGACCACCGACGATCTCGCCGGGTGGCTTGATCAATCTCAGGATAGCCAGGGCAAGCGTCGTTTTGCCAGATCCGGACTCCCCGATCAGCCCATAGCGCTCGCCCGCCCACAGCTGCATGTTCAGACCGTCCACGGCTCTAACCGGCCCGCGCGCCGTCTTATAATGGACGTGCAAATCCTGCACCTCAAGCACGGGCGCCGCTTGTCGCTCTGGCGTTGCTTCTGTTTTCTGTGAGCGATTACCCATCTTCTCGTCACCGCGAACTGGAAAGAAAGTGTTACACAATTGACAGAGAATGGTACTTTGTTACAATATAGCATAGCTTACTAACGCGCGTTAGTCAAGAAAGGAAGGAAGAGTCGCTTGGCTCAACGTAACGTAACCAGTCGCGACGTGGCGAAAAAGGCTGGCGTCTCGCGTACCACCGTTTCCTTCGTCCTCAACGACGTCAAAGAAGGAAATATCAGCGAGGAAACGCGGCAGCGTGTGCTCGCCGCTGCCAAAGAGTTGAACTACGTACCCAACGCAGCGGCGCAGGCGCTGGCGGGGCAACGCACGCGCATTATCGGCCTCGTTTTTTCCGGCCGGTTTCAACATCTTCCCACACACTTCTTTCTGTTGCAGCTCATGGACGGCCTGCTCAAAGTCGTACAAAAGAATGGTTTGCGGCTGCTGGTCGATCGGCCGGGAGAGGAGCAGAGTGATGGCAACTATCTTAACCTGGTGCGCGCCAAACGCATCGACGGCTTGATCATGATTGAACCGCAATCGGGCGACGTCGGACTGCACGGCCTGGCCAAAGAAGGCTTTCCCATGGTGCTCATTGGCAATCTGCCCGGCGTTAAGATCTGCTCGGTAGACGTCGATAACCGTGGCGCTGCGCGCGACGCCGTGGCGCACCTGCTATCATTGGGACACCGTCGCATCGCCTGCATTACCAACGCGCCGCTCACCTCCTATACAGCAACGGAGGAGCGTCTGTTAGGGTACCGCGACGCGCTGGAAGCAGCGGGCGTACTCTATGACGAGCGCCTCGTACGCTCTGGCGCTTACACACCCGAGAGCGGTTACGAGACCATGGTCAAACTGCTAGACGAATGCTCGGCCAATCCCACCACACCCTTACCAAGCGCCGTCTTCGTCGCCAGCGATGTCGTCGCCTTTGGGGCCATGTCTGCTATCCAGCAACGGGGGTTAAGGGTGCCGGACGACATCGCCCTGGTCGGCTTTGACGACGTGCCCATGGCACGCTTCGTCACCCCACCGCTGACCAGCGTGCACCTACCGGTGGCGGAGCAGGGGCGCAAAGCCGGCGAGCTTCTTTTGGATCTGATCTTGAATCGCGCCCAACCCGCACGCCGCATTGTGCTGGACACCGAACTTGTGGTCCGCGAGTCATCCGCGAGTCCTTTGGAGGACAAATGACCGACGCTGTACTCGTCTCCACCACCCACTGGGACCGCGCCTGGTACCAGCCTTTCCAGGTCTTTCGCCTGCGCCTCGTGCGCCTGCTCGACCGCCTGTTGGACATTCTGCAGGAAGACCCAGATTTCCACAGCTTTATGCTCGACGGGCAGATGTTGCCGCTGGAGGATTATCTGGAAATTCGACCGCAACGGCGTGAGCAGATCGAACAATTGGTACAACAGGGCCGCCTCATCGTCGGTCCCTGGTACGTATTGGCCGACGAGTATCTGGTCAGCCCCGAATCCCTGATCCGAAATTTGCAAATTGGCATCCAGCAGGCGCAGGCGCTAGGTGGCGTCATGTGCGAGGGCTACGTGCCCGATAGCTTTGGACACGTCAGCCAGCTACCGCAGATTTTGCGTGGCTTTGGCATCGAATCGGCCCTCTTCTGGCGTGGCGTGGGCGACGAAGGCGAACGGCTCGGCGTGGAATTCTGGTGGGAAGCGCCCGACGGTTCCCGCGTGCTGGCCATCAACCTGCGCGACGGCTACCATAACGCCGGCAACCTGGGCTATCCCATGCGCTGGGGCGATCCCGGCGGCGTACAATTCGACATGGATCTGGCCTACCGGCGCCTGCGCGAGGCCGTGGACTTCATGGCGCCTCTCAGCCATAGCGGGACCGTCTTGCTGCTTAACGGCGTGGACCACGCGGAAGCCGAGGCGCGCGTGCCACAAATCGTGCAGGCGGCGAATAATGCCCTGGACGACGTGCACATCGAGCACAGCACGCTATCCGATTACGTTGCCCGCGTGCGCGCCGTCGGCGACGACTTGCCGAGCTTTCGCGGCGAATTCAACCGCGACCGTTACGCGCACAACCTGCAGGGCGTCTACTCCTCGCGCATGTACTTGCAGCAGGCCAATGAACAGGCGCAAACCTCGCTGGAGTGTTACGCGGAGCCCTTAAGCGCCTGGGCCTGGCTATTGGGCAGCGATTACCCCGACGCCTTTCTGCGGCTCGCCTGGTGCAAGCTGCTACAGAACCATCCGCACGACGATATCTGTGGTTGCAGCGTGGACGCCGTGCATCGCGAGGATATGGCCCGTTTTGATGAAGTGAAGCAGCTCGGCGGCGAAATCGCCAAGCAAGGCCTGCGCGGCGTCACCGGCCGCATCGACCGCAGCGCGCAAGACGGCGTCCCTTTCATTTTCTATAATCCGTTCGCCCGCCCGCGCAGCGAGACCGCGGAAGTGGATCTGATTTTCGATCCCCCCGATGCCGTTAACGGTGATTTCCACCTGGTCGACGCCGCGGGCCGGCCCGTTCCTTCGCAACTGCTAGACCAAGAGACCATGATCGAGGCCAAGGTGGGCCAGAACAACCCCGTGCACCGCGCGCGACTAGCGGTTTCCTTCGACGCGCTTCCCGCCTGCGGCTACCGGGTGCTCTACGCCCGCTCCGGCCCGCAGCCACAGCAGCCGGCTCTGGACGAGCCCGTGCGCTTGCTTGCAGATGGCGCCGGCATGGAAAATGGCTTGCTGCGCGTAGAAATCGCGGCCGACGGCGCGCTGAACGTCCTCGATAAGCGCCATGGGCGTCGCTACGAGGGGCTGGCCTTTTTCGCCGATGACGAGGATGCCGGCGACGAGTATGATTATTCTCCGGCGCCCCAGTCGCAGCGAATCAGCAGCCGGGGCCGGCCGGCGCGCGTGCGCCTGTTGCATGAAGGTCCGTTGCAGATTACCTACGAGATTAGCCAGGAGCTGGCGCTACCCCTGAGCCTGAGCGCCGACCGCCGGGCTCGCAGCAGCGAGCGCGTGGCCTGCCCCCTGCGCACACGGGTCACCCTGCGCCGC
>CAYSMQ010000504.1:0-3417 GCA_964432035.1 uncultured Ardenticatenaceae bacterium | reverse complement strand
GGGTCGAAAAACGGTGGTTTGACGAGGGTGGCTTTGGCCGTTTCACGACTGTATTCTACGGTCATTTCTATGTCCACCTGGGTGCCGAACGCCGCGTGCTCGCTGAGCACAGTACCCATGGCGATGTATTTCTTTAGAATTGGCGAGAAGGTTTGGCTGGTGGCCTGGCCAATCTGGCGGCCGTTCTTATAGATGGGGACTGCCAGGCGTGAGGCGCGGCCCGCAACCTGTGGCGGCAGGTCCACGGCGTTGTAGAGGCGTTCAAGGTCTGTCCAATGCACTTCCAAGCCTACAAAGGTCCACTTGGAACCCTGGATCTTCTCTGCGCTGAGCGCTCTGCGCCCAATGAAATCGGCGCCGGTCAGGGCCACGGTCCAGCCCAGGCCAAGTTCGTACGGCGATGATTTTTGCGCCTCGATGCGGGCTTTGTGGGCCGAGATGTAATCGATTTCGATGAGCAGCAGGCCGGCTTCGATGCGCGCGATGTCCAGGGCGACCATACCCGCCGGGAGCAGACCATAGGCGCTGCCGCGTTCCATGAGACTATCCCACAGCTGTTCGGCGTGCTGGGGTCGGACCCACAGCTCGTATCCCAGATCGCCGGTGTATCCTGTGCGCGTGACGGTGACGGGGAACCCGCCGGCCTGACCATGAGCGAGGCGGAAGAAGCGCAGGCGGTCAAAGTCTATACCAGTGATCGCTTTTTTGAGAATGTCACGGCTAAGCGGGCCCTGGATGGAGAGGGCAGCCAAGTCCTGCGACACGTCGACGACCTGGACGTCGAAGCCGTAGGATACGTCCTGAAACCAGCGCAAATTGGGATCGGCAGCGGTGATGCGGAAGTGGTCCTGGCCAAGCCGCGCCACGGTGCCGTCGTCAATGACCTTTCCCTCTTCATCGCACCAGGGCGTGTACAGTACCTGTCCCACCCGGCAACGGCCGGCGTCACGGGTGATGATGCGGTCCACGGCGCGCTGGGCACCGGGCCCGGTAATTTCGTACTTGAAAAGGGGAGAAACGTCGATGAGCGCGGCGCTGTTGCGAATGGCGAAGTATTCGCGCTCGTGCGAGGGCTCGTAGGTGGCGGCGGCAAGGTAGCCGGACCACTCGCGCCACTCATAGCTTTCGCAGAGCGTGGATGTGCGGCTGTGAAAGGGAGTGGGTAGAGGCATGATCGTATCTTGAAGTCATGTGCCTGGCACTAACACCAAGTGCCAGGCACAGGTCTAGGAGCCGAGGCGTCGCGAAATGCGCCGGGCGTAATCACGCATGAGGGCGCCGAGTTCGGATTCACGCTGCGCAAGGCGGTGGGTGGGACCGGCGATGCTGATGGCGGCGACCGTTTCGCCGTCAAAGTTGACCACGGGCGCCCCGATTGCCAGCAGACCCATTTCCAGTTCCTCGCAGGAGACGGCATAGCCGCGGCGGCGTGTCATCTCCAGGTCGTCCCACAAGGTATCGAGGTTAGCGCGTGTTTGCGCTGTGTAGGTGGCTAACGGCGTGGGCAACAGACGGCGAAGCTTTTCTCTGGAAAAGGCTGCGAGTAGGGCTTTCCCTGTGGAGGTGGCGTGTGCAGGCCAGCGGGATCCGATGGACTGTGTGCCTGTCATGACGTGCGTGCCGATTATTTCGTCCAACACCAGCACTTCGGCGCCATGCAAGATTTCTAGCGACGCCGTCTCGTTTGTTTGTGAAGCCAGCGCCTGTAGTTCTTCATGGCTGGCGGCGCGCAGGTTGTTGGCGCGCAGGGCGCGGCCGCCCAGGGTGACGACGGCAGGGCCCAGCCGGTACCTGTCTGATTGCGGATCGCGAATGACCAGCGCTTCGCTTTCCAGGGCCGTGAGCAAGCGATAGGTTGTTGCTTTATTAAGTCCCAGGGCCTGGGACAACGGCGTCAGACGCCACTCCGGCTGCTCGTCCGTGAAGGCCTTGAGCACGGAGATGGCGCGTACGACGGACTGGGTGCCGGGGTATGGGCGGGTTGTGGTCACCTATTACTCCTCGGTGCTGTTCTCCTCCGTTTCAGTGCTTTCTGTCAGTTCGGCGGGCGGCTCTTTGCCGTGTTCAATGGCGCCGACGCCTAGAGGGCGCCATTTCTGCGATACATCGCCGCTGCGCAGGCGATGTTCGGCGCCGCCGCGGGCGTGAACGTCTTCAAACCCTTCAGGCTCGATGAACATACGCTGCCCTTCTAAAAGGCCATAGATGCCTTCCTGACCGGGTTCCAGGCGGCGCGGGATTTTGTCCTCTTGCTCTCTGATCAGATGCGGATCGTAGTCGTCTGGTTCCTGGTAGGTGGTAATAAAGCCTTCGAAGTTGCGAAGCACGACTTTGTCCGGGCTTTGGGCCAGGACGTAGTTGGGCGTCACGGGAATTTTACCGCCGCCACCGGGCGCGTCGACGACGTAGGTGGGCACCGCGTAGCCGGACGTATGCCCGCGAAGGCCTTCCATGATTTCGACGCCGCGACTGACAGATGTGCGGAAATGTCCGGAACCTGCAACCAGGTCACATTGGTACAGGTAGTAAGGACGGACGCGGATCTTAACAAGCTCGTGCACCAGCTGGCGCTGAATGTGCACGGAGTCGTTCACGCCGGCGAGCAGAACGCTCTGGTTGCCCAGGGGGACACCGGCGCGCGTGAGACGATCGCAAGCGGCGGCGAGCTCGGGCGTCACTTCCTTGGGGTGATTGACGTGAATGTTGAGCCAGAAGGGATGATACTGGCTTATCATTTCACAGAACGCCTCGTCCACGCGCATGGGAAGGAAGACGGGCACGCGGGAGCCGATACGGATGATTTCAAGATGGGGAATGGCGCGCAGACGGCTGAGGATCATGTCCAGCAGTTTTGGCGCGAGAACCATGGGGTCGCCGCCGGAAAGCAACACGTCGCGAATCTGCGGCGTGTTCTCGATGTATTCGATTTGCGCGTCGAACTCCTTGCGGCTGAAGGTCTGGGTGGGATCGCCGACGATGCGGCTCCGCGTGCAGTAGCGACAATAGCTGGCGCACTGCGTTGTGACCAGCATCAGAACGCGGTCGGGATAGCGATGCACCAGGCCGGGCACCGGCGAGTGTTTATCTTCGGCGAGCGAATCTTCCATCATTGATTGGAAGGGCACCATTTCGCGCGCGGTGGGAATGACCTGCTTGCGCACAGGGCAGTGGGGATCGTCGGGGTCGATGAGACTGGCGAAGTAGGGGGTGATATCTACGCGGAAGAGGCCCGTGCTACCAAGGGCCTTCTTCTCAGAATCGGTGAGCTTGATAACGGCGTCGAGCACTTCTAAGTCATTAAGGCGATTGGACATCTGCCAGCGCCAGTCCATCCATTGCTCGTCGGGTACGTCCTGCCAATATGGGGCCCGTGTGTGTACGGGATCAGTGATCGGTGTTGCTTCTTTAATTGCCATA
>CAYSMQ010000503.1:868-3427 GCA_964432035.1 uncultured Ardenticatenaceae bacterium | reverse complement strand
TTTCGTTGTCATCGTCGTGTTCTTTAGCCTCGTCGTCGTAAGTTTCGTTGGCGTCGTCGTCGTTGTCATTGCCGTTGTCATCGTCATCCAGAAGCACGATGCGGATTGCGCGCAGCGAGCCATCGTCGCTCTGGCTGGCCCGAACCGTAATTGTGTCGCCAACTGCCACGTTCGTGTCCTCGGCGACGTCGTCGTCGACGTCTATCAGGCGGCCGCTCACCTGCCAGCGGTCTTGCTCAATGGCGGTGACCTGGCCGGTAAACTCTACCGTCGCCTGCCGGCCCTCGACTGCGGTGGGCGACGCGGCCGGGGCGTCGTCGTCGCTCACGCCCGGCTCCAGCGTGGGCACGTCTATGCCCTGGGCAGGCCCCGAACAGGCAGCCACGAGCATGAGCATGGTTAGGGCGATAATAAGCATCGGGACTCTTGCTATTTTCATCAGACTTCCTCCGTTGGTGGTTCTATCTGTCACTGTGTGGCGCGGCCGGGGCCAGGTGTGTCACACGCTTTCTGGCGCCCGGCTCGTGCCGTCTTCTATTTCATATGTGACAGTTGGCGCGAAAATGTCACGCGGAAGGTGGAAATTGGATTGGGGTTATGCAGAGGGGGAAGGTTAGCGATGGGGCTTATGGCCGCAGATGCTCGTGCTGGCGCACGGGTTGCAGATGACAACGCGAGGTTGCCTGGCTGATTTAAGAGTTGCTTAGACTGCTGGCTGCGGTCTGTTTGGTGCTCGTGAGTGCGCTTATGGATCTTCGACGTTTAACGCGAGCCGTAATCCAGATTCTGGAGCACGATGGCGGTTACTGCCAGCACAACGACGAGCAGTAGTACCCGGCCGAGCAGTCCGCGCAGCCGAGGCGCATGGATGCCGGCGCCGACGACAGCGCCGGCAAGACCCATTTCTACCGTCTGTCCGGCGAACCAGGCGACAAGGAGAAGTGGCGGCGCTGTGGCGATCGAGTAGAGGCCGAGCAGCAGCGCGCCCCAGGTAAGCGCGCCTAATTTTAGCCCGAAGGCAGCGCCGGCGCGGGCCGTGTCTATAGCAAGCGGCGCAGCCAGCCAGACGAGCAGCACGGCGAGCAGCAGGAAGCTGAGATAGCCAATGGGAATGAGAGCAAAGGCACGCTCGGGCGCAAGCAAAAAGGGGTGGGGCCGGGCGTAGAGGTTGGCGACGACGCCGGCGTGCCAGAATAGATCGAAGCCGATCATGGCCAGCCAGGCCAAGAACGTGAGTTGAATTCCCTTCCACCACGATAAAGGTTGGGACATTGTTATTCTCCTGACCCTGCACGATCACGCGACAGTCATCACTATTCCATACGTCGCAGAGAGGTTGTGGGTTGTATGGTAGGGAGGAGGCCGGTCGGGGGAATGGCAAGGGAGTGCCCGCGAAACTTGCAGGGCTCATAAAGCTGGGGTATCATCTCTAATTGATGGATTAATTAATTGAAAAAGGGTAAAGAAGATGCGACGAATGAGCGCGACGGAAGCGCGTATTCACTTCGGCGAGCTGATGCGCCGGGTGGTTAGCGAGCAAGAGCCAATATTGGTGGAGCGCAGCGGCGAGGCGCACGTGGTGATCCTGTCTGTGGCGCAGTATGAACGTTTGAGGGCGGCGCAGAAGGCGCAGACGGACTGGCGGGAACGTGTGGAGGCAGCGCGGCAGCGGGCCGCGGCGGATCTGGGCGGCCGCTCCTTGCCGCCGGCGGAAGCGGTGATAAGGGAGATGCGAGAGGAACGTGATGGCGAACGCCTGGATTTGCATTGACGCCAGCCTGGTCGTGAGGCTGGTCGCCGATCCGCAGGACACGGTGGTGCGGGCGCAGTGGCAGCGGTGGGAGGAGGATGGCGCCCGATTTGCCGCGCCAACGCTGCTGCCGTATGAGACGACAAATGCGCTCTACCAGTACGAACGGCAGGGGTTTCTAAGTGGGGAGACGGTGCGCCTGGCGCAGGAAGCAGCGGCGGCCTTGCCGTTGACGTTCTATGGGGACGAGGAGTTGCACCGAAGTGCGCTTCGGCTTGCGCAGCGCCTTGCCCTTCCGGCGACGTATGATGCTCACTATCTTGCCGTCGCCGCACGACTGGACGCCGAATTGTGGACGGCGGATAGACGGCTGGTGCAGGCGGTGGAAGCGGAGTTTTCGTGGGTGCGGTTGCTGGCGGGCGGTGCTTGAGCTGGCTGCTGGTGGGACGCAGATGGCAGCGGCTGGCGCTAGGGTTGCCTGGCGGATCAGGTTAGTTCCAGGAGCTCGCGCGCGTAATTGATTGATTCTTTGTCCAGTTTTGATGCCGGATTGTCGACGATTGTTGCTAGGGCCTTGACGTTGAGGCCTTCGCGAAAGATTTTTCTCATCGTGCTGACTCTGGTCTTGACGGAGTTGTAGGTATAGACGCCGACGGGTATGGCGATGATCCAGGTAATGATGAGGCTGGCGGTGGACAGGGCCAGTGTGATGGCCAGACGATCCCAGATCAGCGTCGAGACAGGCGCATTCCAGTCGAGCGAATAGCCGAAGTCGACGCGGTACCCGTTCAAGATCCGCGCCCCGATCG
>CAYSMQ010000503.1:0-858 GCA_964432035.1 uncultured Ardenticatenaceae bacterium | reverse complement strand
ACGGGTATGTCTTTCAGCAGATCTTCGCCGGCAGCATAGGCTTTGTAGTAGTCAATGAAGAACTTCTTGCCCATTTTGCGGAGGAGTTTTTCGATCTTTTCACGCTCATCGTGGGAAACGACGACGGGTTGCGGTTCCCTGCTAATCCCTTCGTCTGTGAGGAAGTGGATTCTGTAAGCGGTGTTTTCTTGCTTGGCAGTGGGGTCGGGAAATAGTCGTTCAAACTCTTTCATTTCGGGGATGTGTGGCAGGAGTGTTTCGTAGGGCCGGTAGAGCAACGTACACTGTCTTTCGATGGCTTCTTTGACGATGCCGACGACCTCGTGGGATTCTGGATCTTTGTCCATGAGGTAGTTGAAATGGGTTGGAATGAGCACAATGTTCCAGAGGGCCGAGAAGAAGAGGGGGTGCGAGGCCAGGCCCCACACGTGCGAAATGGTGTAGTTGCGCACGGTGCTATTTCTTCCCGCGCTGACCAGGTGATTGAGTTTCTGCTTGATCTGGCGCCTGTTCTCGTAGTTTCCGTCGAGATCGACACGAACGTCGAATGAAGGATAAGAGGGCAAGCGGGCGTCGTTCTGTTTGGTGAATCTGACGGCCTCGTCTTTATTGCTCACGTTCCATATCTTGCGATGAGCAGGTGAGTAGCGTACAGGTAACTTGCGTCCCGTCCTGTAGCGTTCGATCATTTCCTCATTGCGAGCCTGGACGGCGTCTACGGGGAGGAAGAGGGTGGATTCGACGAAGGCTTTTACAAATTCGTCCTGGGTGTCGTAGAGGGAAACTAATTGGTCTATGGCGTCTATCATGGTGTTGGTATCAGTGAAGTTGAAATGCGCTGTGCTGGAAACGGGTTTG
>CAYSMQ010000502.1:0-3438 GCA_964432035.1 uncultured Ardenticatenaceae bacterium | reverse complement strand
ATCGCCCGCGACATCAACCAGTACGCGCCCGGCAGCGGACAGCCGCGCCTGCGCCGCGCCATTGCCCGCAAGATGCAGCGACACTACGGCGTGGACGTGGATCCCGACCGCGAAGTGACCGTGACCGTGGGCGCCACCGAGGCCATCTTCGCCGCCATCATGGGCCTCGTCGATCCCGGCGATGAAGTCATTCTTTTCGAACCCTACTACGACTCCTACCTGCCGTCGCTGCGCTTCGCCGGCGGCGTGCCCCGCCTCTACACGCTGCGCCCGCCCCATTGGGCCGTCGACCCCGAGGCGCTGGAAGCCCTATTCAACGAGCGCACCAAGCTCATCGTGCTCAACACGCCGCACAATCCCACCGGCAAGGTGTTCGGCGAGGAAGAGCTGGCGCTTGTGGCCCGCCTCTGTCGCCAATACGACGTCGTCGCCGTCGTCGACGAGGTCTACGAGCACATCGTCTTCGACGGCCTGCAACACCACTGCCTTCTGTCCATGCCCGGCATGCGCGAGCGCACCATCGCCATTTCCAGCGCGGGCAAGACCTTCAGCGTCACCGGTTGGAAGGTGGGCTGGGCCGTCGCCGCGCCGCAGCTAAACCAGGCCGTCTTTCGAGCGCACCAGTTCATCACCTATAGCGGCGCCGCTCCCCTGCAAGAAGCGACTGCTCGCGCCCTCGACCTTGCCGACGAGGAAGGCTACTACGAAGAACTAGGCACCATGTACCAGGCGCGGCGCGACTACCTGGTACAAGCTCTGCGCGCCGCCAGACTGGAGCCCATCACGCCGCAGGGCACCTATTTTGTCATGGTCGATATTTCCGATCTGGGTTTTGAGGACGACGTCGCCTTCTGCCGCCATCTGACCACTGACGTTGGCGTCGCCGCCATACCTCCCAGCGCCTTCTACACCACCACCGGAGGCGGGCAAATGCTGGCCCGCTTCGCCTTCTGCAAAACTGAAGCGGCCCTCGAAGAAGCTGCTAAGCGTTTGCGCCGCTGGCGAGGAGCTGGCGCGTGACCCAACAACCACGACGGACCTGGGACGGGCATCCTGTCAGTGCCACACCGCCCTATGGTGCCATGATCGTCGTTTTTCGCCGCAGCCAGGCGGGGACCGAGTACCTCTTGCTGCATCGGGCGCACCATGGACCGGATTACGAAGGGCCCTGGGCCTGGGGTCCGCCCTCCGGCGCGCGTTACCCCGGCGAGGACATTGACCGCTGCGCCGCGCGCGAACTGCTAGAAGAGACCGGTATCAAAGCAGAACCTCGTGCCGTCGATGGTCTAGACGGCGATTGGCCCGTCTATTTGCTCGAAGTAGATTCAGACGTTTCGCTTCGTCTCTCTGCCGAACATGATCGTTATCGATGGTTCCTATTTGAGGAGGCTGCTGCCCATATACAGCCCCAGATTGTCCGCGACGCCTTTTGCGCGACGGTTGAGATGTAGCGTCCCCATGTCATGGGACATGGTCCCGATTGCGAGGCTCGCACGCTACAGTGACCAATCCCAAAACCAGTACGCCAACCCCTTCCACTCTCCCCATTCCGCAAACGCCTCCTCCACGTCCGCCGGACCAATCGGCTCGCCCTCATGCCACTCCTGCGACACCATGCGCAAGGCCCAAGAGTCGATGGGGATAAAATCATAGCGCCCCAGAAGCAACAACAAATTCGCCGCCGCGTAGTTGCCCACACCTTTAATCTTCAACAATTCTCGCCGCAGCTCCGGCGTCGGCAGGTCCCCATCCTTCAACGCCTCCAGGTCCAACTCACCTCCATCCACCGCCTGCGCCAGCGCCAACACGTACGGCGCACGGTAACCCAATCCCGTCTCCTCTCGTAACGTCTCTGCGCTCGTCTGCGCCAACCGTTGCGGCGTGGGAAACGCCTGTCGCGTCCCATCATCCGGCAGCGCCTCCCCAAATTGCGCCACCAGGTTGCTCGTCATGCGCCTGGTACCCGCCCACGTCGTATTCGTCGTCAGAATCGTCTTCACCACATCCTCAAACAGCGTTGGAGAACGTAACAGCCGTCCCCGGGCCTCCTCCACCACGTGCCCCAGTTTCACATGCTCGCGCACGTGCTCGTAAAACGGTGCAAGATCCTGATCCAACCCCACCATCCAGCGCACCTGCTGCCCCAACTCCTCTACTTCCTCCTCGTCCAACGCCGACTCTGTCCTTACCGCGAGGCCACCATCTAGTGGCGCGCCTTGGTAGCCCAGCACGCGCCCGCTGCTCAGCCGCGTCACGTAGGAAAAGGTCCCGTCGTCGTCCCCGGCAAAGGGCGCCAGCTGTATCCAGCCATGCGAATTCACGACCGCCGGCAGCGAGAAGCGGCTTTCAGCGACAAGTGTAAGTTCCATAACGATTCTCCCAATGGGCTATGTGGCGCCCTTTCTGTTTCGGCGGCTGCGGGCAGCGCCGGCGACGAGCACAATGGCCACCATCGCGCCAGATCTTCGGCATCGCTGAGCACATCCGCAACCCCTTCCACGCGGCCTTGCACGCGCCAGCGCGTGATAAAATGATACTCGTTTGAGCTCGTCATAAGCCGACCTCCTCGGCAAAGCGACGTATGGCGTCGATATGCTCGCGCGTCTTAAATCCAACGTACATCGTGTTCAGCGAGATGTGTGTGGCGCCTGCCGCTTGCCACGCTTCCATTGTCCGGGCCCACTCGGCCGGATCTCCATCGGCATAGTTAAGGCGTGGCTCTATGCCAAAAGACGACGCGTCGCGGCCCGCTTCCTCCAGATACTGCGCCAGCGCGTCCAGCATCGGTTGTGCCTTGTTCACCGTGCGCGCATTCGGCATCCAACCGTCGCCCAGGCGCGCCGCGCGGCGCAAAACCACGTCTGCCTGACCGCCGAACCAGATGGGGATAGGGCGCTGCACGGGCAGGGGGTTGACGCCCGCATCAGGAATGTTGTGCCAGCGCCCCTCGTAGGTCACTAGCGGCTCCGTCCACAGGCGGCGCAGCACCTCGACTTGCTCCTCCTGCCGTTTGCCGCGCGTGTGAAAATCCTGGTTGAGGGCCACGTACTCCACAGCATTCCAGCCCGTACCCACGCCCAGCCGCAGTCGCCCTTCGCATAGTATATCAAGCGTTGCTGCCTGCTTGGCCACCAACGCCGTCTCTCGCTGTGGCAGGATCAGGATGCCCGTCACAAAGCCCAGCCGTTTGGTGGCGGCAGCCATATGGCTGAAGAGCAAGAATGGTGAATAGAACGGGTCCTCGTAATTGTAAGGGCCGCGCCAGCCACCTTCTCGCTGCGGATTGGCGCCCAGCACGTGGTCATATGCCAGAATATGGCTATATCCCAGCGCTTCGGCGGCCTGGGCATAGTCTCTGATTGCAAGAGGATCAGGGTCAAACTCAACCTGGGGAAAAACCACGCCAATATCCATGCGTCCCGTTTGCCTGTGTTCCAC
>CAYSMQ010000501.1:0-3444 GCA_964432035.1 uncultured Ardenticatenaceae bacterium | reverse complement strand
CCGTCGTCGAACCTGAAGCTGAATCTGACCGCGGCTGGCTCGTTCCCCTGCTCATTGCAGTTGCCGTCGTCGTCTTTTTGCTTCTCGTGTACGCTATATACACACTGATCTAAGTCCCGTTGTTCTCCTTCAACATATTAAGCAGCACCGTGTGCAGAATGCCGCCGTTGCGGTAATACTCGATCTCGATCGGCGTGTCGCAGCGGCAAATGGTCTTGAAGATGATTTCAGCGCCGTCCTCTTTCGTGGCCTTAATCGTGACCTCTTGCCCTGGCTGTAGGTCGTCGTCCAGATCCACCGTGCTATACTCCTCGCTACCGTCCAGGTCCAGGACCTCCGCACTTTCGCCTGCACGGAATTGCAGCGGCAAGACGCCCATGCCGATGAGATTGCTACGATGGATGCGCTCATAGCTTTCGGCGATTACCATGCCAATGCCCAGCAGAAGCGTTCCTTTCGCCGCCCAGTCACGAGAACTGCCCATGCCGTAATCTTTGCCGGCAAGGACCAACAGCGGTGTGTTATCTTCCTTGTACTTCAGCGCCGCCTCGTAGATGGTCATCACCTCGTCGTCCGGTAGATAGGTCGTCCAACCACCTTCCGTACCCGGCGCCATCTCGTTGCGCAGACGAATATTGGCAAACGTGCCCCGCGTCATGACGCGGTCGTTGCCGCGCCGCGAGCCGTACGAATTGAACTCCCGCCGCGTAACCCCACGCTCAATCAGATACTGCCCCGCGGGACTATCGGCGGAGATGGAACCGGCGGGCGAAATGTGATCCGTCGTCGTCGAATCGCCCACCTTTACCAGCACGCGCGCGCCGGTAATATTCGTAATGGGATCCACGTCTGGCGTTAGACCCATGAAGAAGGGCGGTTCCTGGATGTAAGTTGATTCCGGATCCCAGTCGTACAACTCGCCCCCTCGCGTTGGAATCTCATTCCAGGTCTCGTTCGAGGTATATATCTCGCCGTACTCTTTGTTAAACATCTCCGGCGTGATCGAGTCGCGCACGACCTCCTGAATCTCGGCATTACTGGGCCAGATTTCGTGCAGGTAAACCGGGTTTCCTTCTTTGTCTTTACCCAGCGGCTCATTGAGCAGATCGATGTTCGTCGTTCCTGCCAGCGCGTAAGCCAACACCAGCGGCGGAGAGGCCAGATAATTGGCGCGAACGTGCGGGTGAATACGTCCGGCGAAGTTGCGGTTGCCGCTGAGCACTGCCGTCGCTACTAGATCGCCGTCCTGCACCGCTTTAGCCACCTCTTCCGGCAACGGCCCTGAGTTACCGATGCAGGTGGTGCATCCGTAGCCTACGATGTGATAGCCTAGCGCTTCCAGATAGGGCATAAGACCCGAGCGCTCCAGATAATTCGTGACCACCTTCGAGCCGGGCGCCAGGCTCGTCTTAACGTACGGTTTCACCTGCAAACCGCGCTCGACGGCCTTTTTCGCCAGCAGACCGGCCCCCAGCATGACGCTGGGATTCGACGTGTTGGTACAACTTGTGATGGCGGCAATGACCACCGCACCGTGTCCGATGCTGACGTCCTGTCCGTTGGAGACGACAGCCGTACGCTTGAGCTCCCGCTCCTTCAGCGCAAAGCCGCGTTCCTCAACCGGCGCTTTCAGCACTTCCTGGAAGCGCGGTTTCATCCTTGCCAGAGGCACGCGATCTTGCGGACGTAGCGGCCCCGCCAGGCTGGGTTGAACGTCGCCCAAATCCAGGTGTAGCGTCTCTGTATAGTCCGGATCCGGCGTGTCGTCACGATAGAACAACCCCTGTGCCTTCGTATAGGCCTCAACCAGTTGGACCAGCTCCTCCGGCCGTCCCGTGCGCCGCATATAGGCCAGCGTTTCGTCGTCGACCGGGAAGAAGCCCATCGTCGCTCCGTACTCCGGCGACATATTGCCGATCGTCGCCCGATCCGGCAGGCTGATGCGCCGTACGCCGGGTCCGTAGAACTCCACAAATTTGCCCACAACCCCGTGCGTGCGCAGCATCTGGGTGACGATAAGGACCAAATCCGTTGCCGTTGCACCTTCGGGCAGCGAGCCCGTTAGCTCAAAGCCGACAACTTCTGGCGTAAGCATGTAAATGGGCTGGCCCAGCATAACTGCCTCGGCCTCAATACCGCCTACGCCCCAACCGAGGACGCCAAGGCCGTTTATCATCGTCGTGTGCGAATCGGTGCCTACAAGGCTGTCGGGAAAGGCCACAACCGAGCCGTCTTCTTCTTCTTGCTGCATAACCACCCGCGCCAGATACTCCAGATTCACCTGGTGAACGATGCCTGACGCCGGCGGCACAACTTTAAAGTTCTCGAATGCCTCCTTGCCCCATTTCAGAAACTCGTATCGCTCCCGGTTGCGCTCAAATTCGCGCTCTGCGTTAATAAACAGCGCCGCCGCCATGCCAAAAGTGTCAACCTGCACCGAGTGGTCGATGACCAGGTCCACGGGAACCTGCGGGTTGATTTTGCGTGGATCGCCACCCACGCGCGCCATTGCCGAGCGCATGGCTGCCAGATCGACAACCGCGGGAACGCCCGTAAAGTCCTGCAAAATGACGCGACCCGGCATGAAAGCGATATCGTCGTTGGAAGGGTCGCTCGCATTCCACGCTGCCAGTCCGGCTACGTCGTCGGCCGTAACCAGGTAACCGTCCACGTTGCGCAGGAGCGTCTCCACCAACACTTTAATCGAAAATGGAAGACGGTCGACGTGCCCGATCCCTTGATCGGCAAGACTTTGCAGGCGGTAGTAAACGGTGTTCGGATGACCCGGTAACTCGCTCCGGGCGCCGAAGTGATCATTGGTACTTGTCATCTGTCATTACCTCTTACTGTTTGGTTAGGCTATCGCCTTTCAAAGCGAATGATTGAAGGTCTGTCGTGACGGATTCTGGCGCTGGGCTGCTGAAGTGGGGACGACGAGCAAATCATACTGAGCAGTCGCACCATCCTACTTCAATTATAACAGATTGGCGTGCAATCGCAGACGGTGACGCGCGTTTCTGCCCGCTTTATACTCAATACTTAGCCGCTATTTTGCATTGCGTCATTTTCGGCAGTCCCCGAATTCTCGCGCATCATGAAAAGCGTCTGAAGCTGCACGTCTTCGAGGGGCTGGTTGATAGCGCTCACCAGTTGCCACCCCTGCTCGCCCGCTTCCTGCAGATAGCGCCACACCACCGGGCAGGTATTCAACGCCTCATTCGGATCTTCCGTACCCGGGGCAATCGTCCCCTGCCACTGTCCGTTCACAAACGTGATGCGCCCATTCTGCATGGCGCAGACGCGATATTCGTACTGCTTTGTCATCTTCTCATCCTCGCTTGGTATCTTGGGGAAAACACACAATCTTGATCATCATGATCATCTACCCTGGTCCCTCTCGTCACGGCAGAACCTTCCCCGGGTTAAGAATACCGGCCGGATCCA
>CAYSMQ010000500.1:0-3451 GCA_964432035.1 uncultured Ardenticatenaceae bacterium | reverse complement strand
TCGCAGCAGCGAGCGCGTGGCCTGCCCCCTGCGCACACGGGTCACCCTGCGCCGCGGCGCTGCGCGCCTGGATCTGCAGACAACGGTGGAGAACCACGCCCGCGACCATCGCCTGCGCGTCTGCTTTCCTACCGATATCCAAACCGGTGAGGCGCACGCCGACGGCCACTTCGATGTGCTGGCGCGACCGATCGAGGCCTGGGCCGGCGACGGGCATCCCGTTCCTACCAGACACCAACGTTATTTTGTAGATGTGTCCGATGGCGAGCAGGGTCTGGCCATTTTTAACCGCGGACTGGCGGAGGTTGAAATAGTGCCGGATGAAGGACGCAACACGATTGCACTCACCCTGCTACGCTGCGTCGGCGACCTCTCGCGCGGCGACCTGCGCACCCGACCGGAACAGGCCGGACCGGCGGTGCCCACGCCGGAAGCGCAGTGTCTGGGCCGACACACCTTTGAATATGCCATCGTGCCCCACGCCGGAGACTGGCGCGCCGTCTACGAGGCCGCCTACGCTTATCGCGCGCCCGTCGTGGCCCATCCCGGCGATGAGCAAGTCGGCTACCTGCCGTCGACCGCCGAACGGGAAGCCTGGCCTCCGCACCGGCTGGCGACGCCCGCTCTGGAAGGCGATCTACCCGGGGAACTTTCTTTTCTATCGCTGGAACCGCAGCCCTTGACGCTCAGCGCCGTCAAGCAGAGCGAAGATAGCCAGCGTCTCATCGTCCGCTTCTACAACCCAACCGGCGAAGAAATCGCAGGCACCTTACGTACCTTTGCCCCTATTCGCAGCGCCCAGGCGGTAAACCTCAACGAGGAGCCGCGGCAGGAACTAGGCGTAAGCGACGAGCACGCCCTGCGCCAGATTGTGGGCGCCGGACAGGTGCAGACCGTGGCCTTACGGTTGGCCGTAGACGCGGCCTCCGATGCGGCGCGACCCTGACTCGGACATCCGGAGGAATTTAACTATGCTTACTCCAGAACAGGTTAATCACTATCATGAACAAGGTTATGTGCACATCCCACAGCTCTTTTCGCCGCAAGAGATCGAGGAGCTGTCGGCGGAGTTAGATCGTCTGGTTCAGGAGTGGGCCTTTACCAGCCCGGGCTGGACGGGCCCCTGGCGTCAGGCTTACATGGATCCGGAGACGGAAAAGCAGTCGAAGTTAACGGCCCTGCACGACCTGCACTTTTATTCGGCCGCCTGGTGTCGTGCCGTGACTCACCCGCGTATGGCCCAGGCGCTAGGCGACCTGTTAGGTCCGGACGTAGAATTGCACCATTCCACCTTGCACATCAAGCCGCCTCAGACCGGGCACCCCTTCCCCATGCACCAGGACTATCCCTTCTATGAACATGAGGACGGTCGCTATGTTGACGTGCTCGTACACCTCGACGACACGTCGCACGAAAACGGAGAAATCCGCTTTTTGGCGGGTTCGCACAAGCTGGGCAAGCTGCCACACATCACAGAAACGGCCGACGGGCCCTGTACGCCGCACCTACCCACAGACGAATACCGCCTGGAAGAAACCGTGCCTGTTCCCGCGCGGCGCGGCGATATCGTCTGTTTCAATATCTACACCATTCACGGCTCGTACATTAACCAGACGAAGCGTCCACGGCGCCTGGTGCGCGTCGGCTACCGCCATCCGCTCAACCGGCAACTGGCGGGCCAGAGCTGCGGCAGGCCCGGCGTCATGGTCAGCGGCTACCGGCAGCGCGTCGAGGACGAGCCCCTGCTGAAAGAGGATTAAGATAAGATGTCGCCAAGCGGCGTGGAGACCGTCCACACCATTTTTAAGACCCATTTTGACATGGGCTTCACCGATCTGGCGCGCAACGTGGTCGACGTCTACTTCGAGGACTACATTCCGCGCGCGCTGCAAACGGCGCAAGAGTTGCGCGAGGCCGGCGGAGAACAGCGCTTCATCTGGACGACCGGCTCCTGGCTCATCCACGAATACTTGGAAAAAGCGCCCTTACCCGCGCGCCGGCGCCTGGAGCGCGCCATTGAGCGCGGCGACATCGTGTGGCACGGTCTGCCCTTTACCACGCACACAGAGCTCATGGATGTCTCTCTCTTCCGCGCCGGCCTAAAATTAGCCCAAAACCTGGACCGGCGCTTTGGCAAGCGCACCATCGCCGCCAAGATGACCGACGTGCCCGGTCATACGCGCGGCATCGTGCCTCTGCTGGCCGAAGCGGGCATCCGCTTCCTGCACATCGGCGTCAATACGGCCTCCACCATGCCCACCGTGCCTCCCGTCTTCGTGTGGCGCGATCCCGGCGGCGCGGAGATGATCGTCATGTACCAGCACTCCTACGGCGGCCTCATGACCGTGCCCGGCGTTGCGGAGGCTATCACATTTGCCCACACGCTGGACAATCGGGGCCCGCAGACGGCGGAACAGGTCGGGCAGCTGTTCGCCGAAATACAGGCCGAATTCCCTGATGCGACGGTCAAAGCCTCCACGCTCGACGCCTTTGCCGCGGCGCTGTTGCCCGTGAAGGACCAGCTGCCGGTCGTGACCGCAGAGATCGGCGACACCTGGATTCACGGCGTGGGCAGCGATCCGCGCAAGATGGCCCGCTTCCGCGCCCTCACCCGCCTACGCAACGAGTGGACGGAGCGGGCACTGGACGCCCGTGAAGAGGCCGCGCTGGAGGCCTTCACGCGACATTTGCTACTCGTACCGGAACACACCTGGGGCATGGACGTCAAAATCCACCTGGCCGACGAAGATAATTACAGCCGCGCGCGCTTCGAGTCCGCCGGCCAACAGCCCAACTTTCGCAAGATGGCAGCCTCCTGGGACGAACAGCGCGGCTACATCGATCAGGCTCTGGCGGCGCTGGGCGATTCACAGCTGGCAAGCGAGGCGCACAGGACTTTGCAGGCGATCGCGCCGCGCAGGCCGGCAACGGAGCCGTACGAGCGCGTGGCAGACCCCTCTCGCGTCTTTGGTACGGCAAACTTTGAAATCGCCTTTCATCCCGCGAGCGGCGCCGTGCGCACCCTGCGCCGGAAGACGGGCGGCGATCAATGGGCCACGGACCAACACCTGCTGGGATGCCTCCGTTACCAGACCTTTTCCCACGAAGACTACGAACGCTTCCTGGACCAGTATCTGGTCATCCGCCCCGAATGGGCCCTTGCCGATTTTTCTAAGCCTGGGCTGGATGGCGCCGGTTGTCAGCGTCGTTGGTGGGATCCATCCTTGCGCGCCCTCTTCCACCGCCGCGACGATGGTGGCGACCATTTCCTCCTAGATCTGGCTTTTCCCGACATCTGTAACCGCGAGCACGGCGCGCCCAGAACTGTCTACGTTAGTGTTACCGCCCCGGCCGGCGAGCCAACCCTCCGCTTTGACGTGCAGTGGTTCGAAAAACCCGCCAACCGCCAGCCGGAAGCGTTCTGGTTTTCTTTCTCGCCCGTCGCCCCGGA
>CAYSMQ010000499.1:0-3459 GCA_964432035.1 uncultured Ardenticatenaceae bacterium | reverse complement strand
ATGCCGGTGCGGGCGTAAACTCGCGTCTGATCCCAATCGATATTGTCATAGGCGACGACAGAGCGGGGCTCAAGTGCAGCAATTGGCCTGGATAGTGCTCGTCGCATCCATTCCGGAAATTGCCGCCAAACTGCATTAGCGTAGCGTCCCAACGGTTGGGGGAGTTTGTTCCAGAAGCGTGAAGCCAACCACGGATTAAAGCGTAGCCATCCCGCGTCGCTCAATATTCGGTACAGTGAAATGTAGCGATAGGCCGGCGTGGAGCCGTGGTCAGAAACGAGACACACTAGCGTATCATCATCTATTGCATTGATTATCTCTCCCAAAGCTCCGTCGGCGGCCTCGTAAACGCGAGCGATCTGCTCCTGGTCAAGCGTGCGATGGTTTATCGAGTCTGTAGCAGAGAAGACCGCAAAGAGAAGGTCCGTTGGCCGGTTGCGCCATAACCAGGCGACCATTTGCCCTTGCTGGAGCGTGAGCTGCGCCCAGCGCTCAACAAATCTCTCCAGATCTCCGCGCGCCTGATGTGGGTTTTGGCTGTTCACAAGTTCAATTTCTTCGCGCAGGATGGTGTATGGACGTCCCGACGTTGCCCACTCGTCCAATAGATTGGGCGGATACGCAATGCGGGTCGACTGCAGCACACTATCGAATCCGGTAACCAGATAGCCGTCCAGAGGTTTTGCCGGGAAGGTGGTGGGCACGTTTAATACGGCGCTACGTAAGCCGTACCGGTTAACCCACTTCCAGATTGGTGTACCTCGATACCCGGTTAGATTGGTGGGCACTGCCTTGTCGCCACCGGCTACTGCGCGAGTGGCGTCGAAAACGCCCGTCGACGACGGCACCTTACCGGTGACTAACGATGGCCATGCGACGTTCGTGTAGGGCGGGACTGTCGAGTGTAACGTGGCACGAACGCCACTATCAAGCAGCTTGGCAAGGTGCGGTAGCCTGCCCTGCTCCAGTAAGGGATCGATGTAATCCCATGTTGCCCCATCCCATCCCAGAATCAATACTCGCGTCATGTTCCTCTTAATAGTGGACGCTATCTAATCTTAGTTAGAGACCGAACGAGTCCCCAAATCATACGCCAACCGCTAAGCAATTGACGTCTTTCAGTAAGCCACAGAAACCCAAGGTAGACAATCGAGATAAAGGCCATTTTAATGAGCAGGATCAGCAAAGTTGAAAAATGATCGATAAGTGGCACCAGGCCAAGTGTAAGGCCTCCAGTGATCAACATACCGGCGAGGGGCCAGAACCAAAGCGCGCGATGCGAGTAGTCCACGACTTCGCTCGTGCGCCGGAACAGGAATACAGCGCCCACAAGGACCATTAGGTCCGCCGCTAAGGCTACGCCCTCAATGCCAAGGCGCGGGCCAAGGAGCACCACTGCCGGAATGAAGACAAACGCTTGAATGACTCGCGTCCGTGCGATCATGCTCGGATAACCGGTTGCTGCCAGCAAGTTACTGGCAGCAACGAGGAGCGGATCCAGCAGCGTATATACGATCATTAATTGAAACGTAAATACCATTGGCAACCAACGTTCGCCTAGCAACAAATTGATGAATTCAGGCGCGATTAAAATGAGAACCAACGAAAAGAGGGCACCGGCGCGCACCATGAGGCTTGTGGGCCGGAAAAACGCGCGCGATAGGCGCTGCCGGTCGTCCTGTAGATGGGCGAAGGCCGGATAGAATACTGAGAGCACGGGATTGGCGATGGCCTTGCGCGGATAACGGGCAAACTCGTAGGCGCGGGAGTAGAAACCGAGTGGGCTCGAGCCGAGATAGGTGCCGATCCACCAGTCGTCGAAGCGGTCCAGGAGGAACGTGACATTGGCGCTCACCCAAATTCTACTGCCATAATTCCAGAACCAACGCGCCAGCTGACTGTCCCATCCCAGGCGCGGGCGCCAGGCTCTATAGAACAGCCACACGGCAATTGCGCGACTAATAATGCCGCTACCCAGCTCCGCCACGATGCTCCAGACGCCGAAACCCATCCATGCCATTCCCGGGCCAATAATGGTCATAGTGATTGAGCTTATTACGTCCGTCATCGCCAGCGGGCGAAAAGCCATACGCTTGCTCAAAATCGTTGTTTGAACGCCATTAAAACCCTTTACAACGCCGATGCCCACATAGGCCAACAGCACGGTGGGCAACAGGGGGAGATCTGAGTGCAGACGGCCAAGTAGCGGAATGAGTGCTAACAAAAGAACAACGCTAACGCCAACTTGACCCATGCGCATTGTAAAGTACGTGGCCAGCACATTGTCGTCGGGATCTTTGCGGTGGATGAGCGCGTTATCAACGCCTATGGCGCGCAGTTGAGCAGCAAGGTTCAAGTAGAACAGTGCCAGCGTGGTGACGCCAAAGTGTTCGGGGAGCAGCAGCCGAGCCATGAGCACTGCGCGGACAAAACCCAGAGATATCGTGACGATGGAAGCGGCGACGCTGTAGAGCGAGCCACCAACGGTCTGTAGGGCGATGCTGTCTGTATTAGATGTTGACATGTAGCCCACACATGCCCATCTTACCTAGAGGTAATCCAATTGCCGGAACTGCTCGCGGAGTTCTGCATCTTGCTCTTCAGAGTATGAATCGGAGCTCGCTTGTTTCGGTAATATCGCAGGTTCATCGCCATATTGCACAGGATTGTGCTGCCTGTAGTCGCGGGTCAATATCTCTTCTAGCACTGACCCATCCATGTCTGGCGGCAACGGCATATCCAGCAGATGCAATATCGTCGGCGCCAGGTCAATAAGGCCTGCGCCTTCAGCTTCCGCCGTCTGGATGTTTGGGCCTTGGGCCAGGAAGACACCGTCACGTGTGTGCCCTCCCTCCGTCCTGGCATTGCGTTCGCCCTTGGGGCCCGTACAATTGAACAGGTTATTATACTCGACGACTAGATGTGGACAATTGGCAACAAATGGTCCGTTAAAAACGTCCTCGCCGCGGTGAAGAGCCTGGATAATAGGTTGACCAGTGACCGCATCACGATCGGCAAGCAGATACTCGCGAAGTTCCTTGATTAAAGATTCGCGTTCCTCAAGGGTCACATTACCATGTGCAAAGCGACCACGCTCGTTGATCCACAGCTGTAGGCCGGCGTTTGACAAGATTACTTTCGATTGGGCATAATCGACCGCGTCTGCCTTGGGCATGAGGCCGACTTTACTCAACCCTTTTTTTAGTTGTTTGCGATTGTTCGGCCGAAGCGCCTTCACTTTCTCGCGCAAGATAGGAAAGCGCGAGTACATTCTTACGGCGAGCTTGAGTAGCCTGTTCGAAAATGCTCTTTGCCCACCACTACCCTGCTTTGTTACAAGGTAGTCGCCCTCAAGCAGTCGCTGGAAAAGATACTGGCGGGGTCGTACACTACCAAAGCCGTGATCCGAGATCACAAGCGTCGTTGTCTCCGCTCCTGCCTTGTCCATTAGCTCACCAA
>CAYSMQ010000498.1:0-3471 GCA_964432035.1 uncultured Ardenticatenaceae bacterium | reverse complement strand
GTCGCTGAAGAGGAAGGTGTCCTGCAGCACGATGCCAATCTGCTCGCGCAGGCTGCGGCGGGTGACGTCGCGCACGTCGTAGCCGTCAATGGTTACGCGCCCGGCGGTGACATCCCAGAAGCGGGGCAGCAGGTTGATGATGGTGGTCTTGCCGGCGCCTGTGGGACCGACGATGGCGATCATCTGGCCCGGTTGGGCGTCGACGTTTATGCCGCGCAGAACGGGCTCGTCTTTGTTGTATTCGGCCCACACATCCTCGTAGCGCACGTGACCCTGCACGGGCGGTAGGTCGGGCGCGTTGGGCTTGTCCTCGAGTTCGGGCGCCTCTTCGAGAAGACCAAAGATGCGCTCGCCGCCGGCGATGGCGCTCTGGATGTTCGTCCACAGCACGGCGATCTGCTGCACGGGGCGGTTGAATTGTTGGGTGTAGCCGATGAAGGTGACGATGAGGCCCAGGGAGATGGCGGTTCCGAAGAGGCCGTTCTGCGAGAGGATGGCCAGGCCGCCGACGACGGCGACGATGGCCAGACTAACGTAGCTGAGCGCTTCCAGCGTGGGGGCCAGAGCGCTGGTGAAGAGCTGAGCGCGAATGTTGGCGTCGCGGTTGGCGGCGTTACTGGTGCGGAACTGCTCGATGTTTTCGTCCTCGCGGCTAAAGGCCTGCACTTCGCGCACGGCCGAAAAGCTCTCTTGTAGATCGGCGTTGACGTCGCCGATTTCGCGGCGGGCGACGCGGAATGCTTCGCGGGCGCGGGCCGAAAACCAACGGGTGGCGATGAACATGGCGGGTAAGGTGATGAGGCTGATGGCGGCGAACGGCAAGTTGCGGCGCAGCATGGTAACGACGATCCAGCCGATGAGCAACACACCCTGCAGGACGTTTATGAGGGCAAAGCTGACAACCTGCTGGATGGTGTCAGTGTCGTTGACGAAGCGGCTCATGACGTCGCCGGCTTCGTGGCGCGTGAAGTAACCGAGCGTCAGGCGCTGAACGTGTTGGAAGACGTCCGCGCGCAGATCGCGCAGGACGCGGAAACCGGCGAATTGCATCAGGTAAAACTGTAGGCCGCTGAGCACGGCGCTGCCCACGAAGAGGCCCACGATGAGCAGGATGAGGGCGCCGAGACCGGCGATCGTTTCAGACGCGGTGGCGTCGGGTTGCGGCGTGGTGTACCAGCAGTTGCTGAAGGCGTTGGTTTCCTGGGCCGCTTCGGTGGCCAGCCCGGGCACGTTGTCCAGGAGCGTATCCGCACCGTCGCCGCCGAATTGTTGGGCGGCGTAAGGGCCCAGGTAGCAGTCGACGGCCTGTCCAGTGAGGTCAGGGATGAGCACCTGCATGTAGGTGCCGCCGATGATGAAGAGCAAGACGACGACGAGGAAGGGCGTGTAGCGGCGGAAGTAGGCCCAGAATTTACGCAGGGTGTGGCCCAGATCTTCAGCCTTTTCGGTTTCGGTGTTGAAGAGTCGTTCGTTGCGGTTTAGCATGGTAGTTTCTCTCTGGCTTGTAGCGAGTGCCTTAGGTTAGTGCGGCGCGTTAAAGGCGGCGCGCTAAAGCGCTCACTACGAACGGGAGGTCACTCGGCCAGTTGTGAATGGTAGATTTCGGCGTAGATGGGGCTGGTTTCCATGAGCTCTTCGTGCACACCGCGGGCCACGATGCGACCCTTGTCGAGGACCAGGATCTGGTCGGCGTTGAGCACGGTGCTGATGCGTTGGGCGATGTCGAAGCTGGTGCGGCCTTCCATGAGCTTGTCCAGCGCCTGCTGAATTTCATATTCGGTCTGTAGATCGACGCTGCTGGTGGAGTCGTCGAGGATAAGGATATGAGGGTCCATGAGCAGTGCGCGGGCGATGGCTACGCGTTGCTTTTGTCCGCCGCTGAGCGTGGAGCCGCGCTCGCCGACGGGCGTGTCGTAGCCCTCCGGGAAGGACATAATGAAGTCGTGGGCGGCGGCGGCGCGGGCGGCGGCCTCGACCTCCGCATCCGTGGCATCCAGCCGGCCAAAGGCGATGTTCTCCCGAATGGTGCCGGTAAAGAGGTTGGTCTCCTGCAGGACGATGCCGATTTTATGGCGAAGACTGTCGATGGTCACGTCGCGCACGTCGTGCCCGTCGATGAGCACGCGGCCTTCGGAGACGTCGTAGAAGCGGGGAATGAGGTTGATGACGGTGGATTTACCGCTGCCAATGCCGCCAAGAAGGGCAATTGTTTGGCCGGGCTCGGCGACAAAGTTGATGTCACGCAGGACGTAGTCGCCGTGCGTGAAATAGCGAAAGGAGACATTGTCAAACTGCACGCGGCCGCGGATTTCGGGCAGAGTGGTGGCCCCGGGACGGTCCTGCACGGCGTTTTCGGCGTCGAGAATCTCGAAGATGCGGTCGGCGCTGGCGGACGCCTGGGCCATGAGGGAGATGATAAAGCCTAGCTGGCCCATGGGAATGAAGACGTAGATGAGGTAGAGGCTGAACTTCTGCCACTCGCCCAGAGTTAGCGTGCCGCCGACGATCTGGCGTCCGCCAAAGTAAAGAACGGCGGCCTGGCCCAGGTTGGCGATGAGGAAGATGAAGGGGAAGAGGAAGGAGAAGATGCGGGCCACGCGCATTTGCTGGTCGAGCAAATGGTCGATGCTTTCGCCGAAGCGGGCGCGTTCGCGGGGTTCGGTGGTGAAGGCTTTGACGACCTGCAGGCCGGCGAGGTTTTCTTGTAGGACGGTGTTGACGCGGCCCAGGCGTTTCTGGATTTCGCGAAAGAGGGGTTGGGCCACGCGGCCGAAGATCATGAAGATGAAAAAGGCCAGGGGCAGAATGGGTAGGATGACTAGCGTCAGTGAAACGTTCGTGAGCAGCAAGATGATGAGCGTGCCGGCGAGCAGGATGAAAGCCTGCAGGGCCATGAGTAGGCCCTGGGCCAGAAAGACGCGTAAGCGCTCCACATCGTCGGTGGCCCGGATCATAAGCTGGCCCGTGCGGTTGCGGTCATGGTAACTGAAACTGAGGCGCTGGATCTTGGAGAAGAGGTCGTTGCGCAGTTCAAAGGCAATATTTTGCGAGAGCACCTGCGAGGCGTACATCTGCGCGAAGGTGAATCCGCCGCGGGCGACGGCGAAGACGACGACGGTGAGGCCGGCGATGGCGATGGCGCGCGGCGCGTTTTCGACGTCAAGCTGTAGGTTGGTGAGGTTGAGACCCAGGCGCTCGGCCGCCACATCCTGAATGTTTGCCGGTAGCTCTAATATGGCCTGCCCCGCGGCGTTGGTGACGATGGTGTCGATAATGTTCTGAATGAGCTGTGGCACGGCGAGCTGGGCGCCGGTGGCTACAAAGAGCGAAAGCACGGCGACGAGGGCCACGCGCGGGTAGCGGGTGACGTAGCTGATGGCGCGTGCCAGCGCGCCGCGGGCTGTGGCTTGTGGTTGGTTTTGGGGTGTTGCAGTCGATTGCATTGCTTAATCCTGAGACGACGCAGCATGG
>CAYSMQ010000497.1:0-3471 GCA_964432035.1 uncultured Ardenticatenaceae bacterium | reverse complement strand
AGCAAGAAGTGGCGTCGCGGGCGTGCAGCAGCAGAAAACATTGTACCCACGACGACGGGCGCGGCGATCGCCACGACGAAGGCACTGCCTGAATACGAAGGAAAGTTTGACGGTGTAGCCGTGCGCGTGCCTGTTCCTGTGGGCTCGTTATCCGATCTGGTCTTTGTCACCGAGCGTGAGACTTCCGTGCAAGAAGTGAACGATATCTTCCGCCAGGAAGCGGGCAGCGAACGCTATGAGGGCATCATCGGTGTGTCTGAAGACGAGATTGTGTCGGCCGACATCATCATGGATCCGCGTGCAACGATTGTAGATCTGAGCATGACTCAGGTGGTCGACGGCGACTTGCTGAAATTGATGTGCTGGTATGACAACGAATGGGGCTACAGCAGCCAGATGGTGCGCCACGCGCAGAGTATTGCAGAGGCCGAGGAATGGGCCGCGAGTAGGGCGAAGGTGGCGTAGAGGAGTAGAGATTGGAGATTGCTGGCAATGACTGAGACATCCGATTTCTCTAAAAAAATCGGATGTCTTTCACTCTAGCTGTCAGCTGTCGGATCCTGAAGCCAATCCAGGAACTGAAGTAGAAGCTCGTCGGTGGCCCGCTCCACCTCCTTGAAGCGGCGCGGGCTACCGCTTGTCTGGTAAAGGGCTGACAGCTCATCGCGGTTGCCGCCGAGCGGATGGGCGGTCTGGCGCACGAGGGCCACGGGCCGGGGCGCGATCTTGTGCACGTAGCGGCCAAGAAAAAAGGTATGCGGATTATCGTTGGCGAAAATGTGTCTGGGGCGGAAAGCACGCTGGGCCTGTCCCAGGGATAGCACGCCGCGTGTCTCTTCAACACCGGAGGTCCACAACAAGGCCAAACCGGCTGAAACTGGCTGGCCGAGCAGCAGCGGAGCTTCCCCGAGCTGCCGGCAAAGAGCTTCTAAGTCGTCCCATAGTTCCCGCACCGTGATGCGGCCTTGTGCAGCTGCGTGTAGCAAGTAACGTAGGGGATCCAGGGCCAGGACGTCATAGCCGGCACGCGCCAGCGTCTGGCAGGTCGCTTCGTCCGACGCCGAAAAGTTGCCGTACGTTGCCAGATAGAGTAGGGGCGGCTGTTGTGTCTCACCAGATGGACGGAAGTGATAGAGCTCCATGACGACGCCGGGTCTAATAGGTCGCACGTCGACTTGCTCGGCGCCATGAGCACGGCCGAGGAAGCCAATGCTAATGTCGCCAAAGCGTTCGCGAGCCCAAAGCTTGATCGCGCGCAAATCGGCGTCGAAGCTCCGGTCATCGGCGGCGCCTTCGCTGTCGCCGGTGCCGCGTAGGTCAAAGACGAGATGCGCCACCTTAGCATCGGCGCCGAGGGCGTCCACTTCCTGGCGCGCACAGGTGACGACGCTGGCCTTTGTCAGTGGGTAGCGGGGCACCCACACGCGCAAGGCTTGCAGTGAATCGTCGTCGGCCTGAGCCGGTCTAAATAAGATGCTATCGAGTAGCAAATCGTCGTCGGTCAGTATGCCAAAGCTTTCTTCGACGTAGGCTGAGGCCATGTTCAGTCCTCGGGCGTTGGTTCGGGATCTACGTAGTATTGGTAATTTGGTATCAAGTCGACGAGCCGCTTGTACCCTTCAATGGCGGCGCGCTCACTATCATAATAGCCGCTAAGCAGTTCCTGCAAAAGGATTGAAAGGGTCAACTCTTCATACACACTTGTGATGAGCTGGCCCTGACCCTGAATGTACCCCCAACGATTAGTGTTGACGACGTCGGCGGCAAGGGTTTCGGCCAACTCCGTGCCAAATAGCTCGGAAATCGTTTCGCCGCCTGCACCGAAAGGCAGCTCAAACCAGGCGTTTATGTAGCTGTTCGGCTCTTGCTCCGTGCCCTGGCGCATCGGCACCTTTCGCTCCGGTTCAACCCCCAGCCACGTAAGATAACCTTCCTCAAACCAATAGCGAGCAAACGCTGCGGTGGCCTCCTCGTCGGCGTTGGGCGTGATACCGAAATAGGCGACTTCTCCCAGGTTCTGTGGCTCGGCCGCCGCATCAGGGCCACGACCCGTAAGTCCGGTTACAATCGCTGTGTTTTGGGCTAGGTAGCCTGGCGATTCACACTCGGGGCAAGTAGGCGGATAACGATCGTCCGACCCTGCAATGGCTGCCAGGACGCCGGGTGAGGCCAGAATCATGCCTGAACGACCCGATAGATAGGCATTAAGCGCGCTAACCTCTGTCTGCACGCCTGGAGGACAATACGTATTGCAGATGAAGCGGTAGAAGTCGAGTGAGTCGCGACAGGCCGGGCTCAGAATCTGCAACTCGCCGCGCTCGTCGATCAGCTGGCATCCGTTGGCAATTGCCATGTGCTCGAAAGCCAGCGTCGTGGCCCGCAACGAGGACTCGGTCGGCATGTTGAAGCTATAAACCAGATTAACGCGATCGGAGATCACCTCTGCCGCGGCAAGCATGCGCTCAAAAGAAGTAGGCGGCTGCAGACCACGCTCTTGAAACCAGTCGCTGCGGTAAAGAAGAATTTGTTGCCATCCGTCGCTTGGGATGGCGGCAGCCTGACCATTCACCTGGACCAGCTGCAAGGCTTCGGTATTAAAGGTATCAGGACCCAATTCGTCGATAACTCGCTGGGCAGCCGCCGGATCCAGGATATCTCGCTCTGCCCAGCCGACGGCGTACTCCAAGGGAAAGATGAGCACATCCGGCAGTTGCTCGGTGCGCGAAACTGCCGCGTGGCGCACAAGGTCGGGCAACAAGTCGGGCTCGATGGTTACCAATTCGATGTGAATGTCGTGCGTGGCCCTGAATTCGTCGATCATTGCTTCAAGCGCCGCTTCGTACTGTGGCGAGCTGCGATTCACCCAGAGAGTAACCGTGGGATTCACCGGCTGCTGCTCCCCGGTCGACACCTCTGTGGTCACAGGCTCGCCCGTCGCCGTGGGCGCCGGTAGCACGAGCGGCCCATCATTGCTTCCGATGACCGTGCCTGCATCGACCGTCGGCGCCGAGAGCCGCGGCGGTTCGCTGAAATTGGGCATACAGGCGGCGAGTAGCGCCAGAACGAGGAGCGGGGCAAGGAGCGGAAACATGATTCGCAACCAGCGCCGGGCAGTACGACTGCGGGAATCAGCAGTGGACGTGCGAAAAGGTTGCGACCGATTTGTCTTACGGAAGTTTGTCATGATTAGCGGGTGGAGGTACCTGTACGTTAGGTGTGGACGCGTTCGCTGATAAGACGTAGGCCGGTCAATGTAAGCCAGGGCTCGATGTGGTCGATAGCGTCAGTGTGTGGAGCGACGAGCGTTATAAGACCGCCGGTCGCCAACACAGGAGCCTCGTGCAATGCGAGTTCCCGGCGCAACCGGTTTACCAGGCCTTCGACGAGACTGGCATACCCATAAATAAGGCCTGACTGCATGGCATGCTCGGTGTTTCGGCCCAGCACGTGTGGTGGGGCTTCTAGGGCGAC
>CAYSMQ010000496.1:1952-3483 GCA_964432035.1 uncultured Ardenticatenaceae bacterium | reverse complement strand
CGGTTTCGTCTCCGATCACGTCGAAATTCTGTACGACATCGACATCCAGGCGCAGACCGTAGCCCAGGAGCACGGCATGCGGCTCGAGCGGCCGCCCGCGCTCAACACCGATCCGCACTTCATCGAGCAGCTTGCCGATCTCGTCAGCCACAAGGCGCGCGCCGCCGGTTGGATTTCCTAGAGTGATCGAGACGCTCGCAGAAACAGGAAAAAATCACAGTCACATTGGACAAGACCATGCCTACAACACATAAGTCTCGCCAGCTATACGAGCGCGCCCAGAATCTCATGCCCGGCGGCGTCAGCTCGCCCGTCCGCGCCTTTCGCGCCGTCGGCGGACAACCGCTCTTCATTGAGCGGGGTCAGGGACCGTACCTCTACGACGTCGACGGCAACCGTTACATCGACTACGTCTTGTCCTGGGGCCCCCTCATCCTCGGTCACGCGCCAGAGCGGGTTGTTTCCGCGCTCTCCCGCGCTGCAGCACACGGCACCAGTTTCGGTGCACCGAGCCCAACTGAAGTCGAATTAGCCGAGCTCGTGCAGCGTTTCATGCCCAATATGGAGATGATTCGCTTCGTAAACTCCGGCACGGAAGCGACCATGAGCGCCCTGCGCCTGGCGCGCGCCTATACCGGGCGTAACAAAATAATCAAATTCCGAGGAAACTACCACGGGCATGGAGATATGCTACTGGTCCAGGCCGGCTCCGGCGTCGCCACGCTCGGCCTACCAGACTCGCCAGGCGTTCCCGAAGGCGCCACGGCCGATACGCTTGTAGCCCCCTTCAATGATCCCGGCGCCGTCGCCGACCTGTTCGAACAGTTCCATGAGGAAATTGCCGCCATTATCCTGGAACCGGTTGCCGGCAACATGGGCGTCGTCCCGCCTGCTCCTGGCTTTCTAAGTGAGTTGCGGCGTCTCACTACGGAAAACGAATCGCTGCTGATTTTCGATGAAGTGATGACCGGTTTTCGGGTGCATCCTGGCGGCGCGCAGACCCTCTACGACGTCAAACCTGACCTGACGACGCTCGGAAAAGTGATCGGGGGGGGATTACCCGTCGGCGCCTATGGCGGGCGGCGCGACATTATGAAAATGGTGGCTCCCGCCGGCCCCATGTATCAGGCCGGAACGCTCTCCGGCAATCCGCTGGCTATGACCGCAGGCATCGAAACGCTAAAAGCCTTGGAAGAAGAAGGCGTCTGGGAAAAGATAGAGGACGTGGGAGAAACACTTGTCAGCGGGCTACAAACTGCGGCATTTGAGGCCAATATTCCCGTCGTCGCCGCCCGAGTGGGAACCATGTTCGGCCTATACTTTGCAGACGAGCAAGTAACAGACTGGGAAACGGCAAGTCAGGCAGATACGGATCGCTTCGCCGCATACTTTCAGGCCATGCTAGCGAATGGAGTCTATATTGCTCCCTCGCAGTTTGAGGCCGGTTTCATCTCCACCGCACACGATGAAAACGTTGTCGACGCCACCTTATCCGCCGCGCGAAAGGCGTTCAAATCCCTTCGCTGACCAA
>CAYSMQ010000496.1:0-1942 GCA_964432035.1 uncultured Ardenticatenaceae bacterium | reverse complement strand
GCTCGTTGTCCGTTATTTCCGTTTCCGCTTGGCGGGGACACGGGCAAACTGATCGTAAATTGGGCGCCCCCGCGCGGCCTATTTCGAGCCGTGACGTTGCCGCCATGGGCCTCAATGATTGAGCGGACAACCGCCAAACCCAGCCCGTTGCCCTGTTGGCTGTTTACAGCCTGCCCACGATAATACTTTTCGAAAATGCGGGGTAAATCCTCTTCTGGGATTCCCGGCCCTTCATCAGAAATATCGATCACCGTCCCATCCGAATCAAAGCTCGCTGCCACGGTCACATTTGTTTCCGGCGGCGAATACTTGACGGCATTCTCAACCAGATTGAGAAGCGCGTGGTAGAGACGGTTGGCGTCCGCCAGAATCTCATACGGGTCCCCATCCACTTCCAGGCGCACCTGAATCGACTTGCTCAGCGCCATGCCTTCCACATCATGCACGACCTTGTCCATGATTGACGGCAAGGCACACGGTTCCCATTCTAGCTGTTCGCTTATTTCGGCGTCGACCGTGCGCAGAAGCTGTGTAACCATTTCCAACATGCGGTCGGCGGCGACGCGAATGCGCGACAGGAACATGCCGGCTCTTTCATCCGGCAACCCGGTCTTCTCCATCACTTCCGTGTAACCGATGATCGAAGTTAATGGGTTACGCATGTCATGCGACAAGGCATGCATGAAATCAGAGCGGTCCTCTTCCAGCTTCTTGACATAGGTAATATCCTGCATCACCACGATGGTGCCCACATCCTGTACGTGTTGCGCCGACGACAGGAAGGTCTCCTCGCCGACTGCAACTTCCGTCGTGCGACCCACGCCGCTGCTGATCGCATCGAACAGGTCAGACATGTTCTTCTGCAACAGACGATCGGCCGCGTCGTTAGCTACCAGCAAGCGGCCCTTCTCGTCTAAGATTATCAGCGGTTCGGGCAACGTGTGCGCCGTCGCTTCGATAGCCTTACGCCGCCGTTCAGATTCGGCAAAGAGGCGTGCGTTCTCCACTGCGGTGGCAACAGGGCTCGCAAATGCGCGCAAACGAGACGCATCATCCTCAGTGAACGCGCCGTCGATCTTGTTTATCACCGTTAGCACACCTACCGTACGATCCTTCACGCGCAGCGGGGCACAGAGCATTGACTGCGGTTCATCGACGTCCGGCGCATCAATGTCGCGCACAAACGCCTCTTCCTCTTGCAGTTCATTGGTGAAGATCAGGCTGCCGCTGTTCAGCGCCTCCGCCACCAGGCCGGTCAGCCCTTTGATCTCATGGAACGGTGCGCCCTTTTGTTGCGGACCACGCTGGTGCCGTAACAGCCTCTCGCCGTCCTCGTCGACCACAAACAGCTCCACTGCCTCTACGGGCCAGTGCCGGTTTACCTGTTCCACGAGCACGTCGTAGACCTTATCCAGATCCAGCGATGACGACACCGTGAACGTAAGCTGGTTCAGCGCCGATACTTCCTTCACACGCCGCTCCAGCGCAGCATCAGTGCGCTGGTACTGGCGGGCATTCTGAATAGCGATTGCGGCAAAGTCGGCAATCGCTTCCAGGAGCCGCTCGTCGTCCGCCGAGAAACGCATTCCGGCCTCGCGATGGGCAGCCGAAAGCACGCCAAAAGTGACGCCGCCAAGTGTGATCGGCACATAGACAACGGCGTTGGCAAAGTAGCCGGTCCTAAGTTTTAGTTCATTACGGCCGGGCTGTCTGCTGGCGCGCACCGGCTTCTTCGTGCGCAATGCTTCTCCCGCCAGCGTGTCCCTACCACTTGGCAGCAGCTTGCGGCGTACGCGGTCGTCGCCAATCCCCCGTTCTGCCTCGAGCAGCAGCTCGCCGCTATTCTCGTCTACGAGCCATATACCTGTTTCTCCCGCAGCAGTAAGTGCCCGCGCAGTCTCCGCCACCTGGTTCAGCACGTCATCAAGATCCAGTTGCGAAG
>CAYSMQ010000495.1:0-3484 GCA_964432035.1 uncultured Ardenticatenaceae bacterium | reverse complement strand
CGATTCCTGTATGAACGGCGAAATGTAGCGCAAGCCTCCCGGCTTGTGGCCCCCACACTCATCCAGCATACTCCCAATCCAATCCCCTGTCAGCAAAAAGAACCGTACTGCCCCCCACACTTAAGAGTTCTGTAATGCTTTGCGCCCCGCGTGTACCGCAATCGTGCCAAACATGAACAGGTGGTAATCTACCTCCGCCAGCCCTGCCTCACGCATCAGCACCGCCAGCGCGCCCGGATTCTGAAACCGCTGCGTCGTGTCCGGCAGGTAGCGATACGCATCGGCCTCGCCCGTCAGCAACCGTCCCAACGCCGGAATCACCACATTCAGGTGTAGGCGAATAAACGGGCGCAGCGGCGTCGCCGGCGGCGGGCTCGATTCCAAAATCACCACCCGCCCACCGGGCCGCGTCACGCGCACCTGTTCTCGCAGCGCGCCCGGCACGTCGATCACATTGCGCATCAGGAACCCCGACGTCACCGCGTCAAACGAGTTCTCGGCAAAAGGCAACGCCAGCGTGTCCGCTCCTACCCACTGCAAGGCGCGCCGCTGCGCATAGCGTTTGCCCACCTGCATCATTTCCAGCGTGAAATCACCGCCCACCGCCTGTATGTCTGGGTGCTGCCGTATCCCTTCGTAAGCAATGTCTCCCGTGCCCGTAGCAATGTCCAGCAATCGCCCGCCCGGCGGCAGTTGTGCCTGCCCGATCACAAATCGGCGCCAGCGCACGTCCTGCCCAAACGTTATCACGCGGTTCATCAGATCGTAACGGCCCGCGATGCGCGCAAACATGTCCTGCACGTATTGTGCGCGTTCCTCTCCTTGTAGATGGCTCATTGCTCAGGCCGTCTCCTGCCAGGCCCGGATCAGCTCCGCCACGCTCCAGGCCTGCGCCGGGCAGCCGCGCGGCGAAAACGGCGCGTCGCCCTCAAAGATTTCACTGATGCTACCCACCCCGTGGTCAACCAGCTGTTGCAGCAGCGGCGCCAGATAGACGCGCGCCGCTTTGCGGTCCCCGTACACGCGCAGGTGCGCCCGTACAAACGGGCCCATTAGCCAACCCCACACTGTACCCTGATGGTACGCTTCATCCCGCTGCTTTTGGTCACCCTCATAACGCCCCACATACCCTTCCTCGTCCGGCGCCAGCGTGCGCAGCCCGTAAGACGTTGCCAGCCTTCGCGCACACACGTCCACCACCGCCTTCTGTTGCCACGAGGCCAGCGGACTATAGGGCAGGGACACGGCAAGAATCTGGTTGGGACGCAAGGCCGCCTCATGTCCCTGCGGACCGTCCAGCACGTCGTAGCAATACCCCTTCGCCTCATTCCAGAACCGCGCAAAGCCCGTCTTCGCCCGCTCTGCCAGCGCCTCATAACGCGCGTCGTCCCGGTCCAGCCCTCTTGCCAGCGCGCCCATGACCCGCAACGCGTTATACCATAATGCGTTGACTTCAATCGCCTTGCCCGTCCGCGAAGTCACCACCCAATCATCCACCTTGGCATCCATCCACGTCAACTGCACGCCATCTTCACCCGCGTATAAGAGCCCGTCTTCCTCGTCCACCTGTATGTTGTAACGTGTTCCGCGGCAGTGCCAGTCGACTATCTCTTGCAACACGGGAAACAGCTCTTCGTGCAGCGTGTCGCCGTCCGGCGCCTGCGCCAGATAAGCCCGCAATGCTTCAAAATACCAGAGGCTGGCGTCGACCGCATTATACTCAGCTTGTTCGCCCTCATCCTGAAAACGATTGGGGAGTAGACCCTTATCAACAAACCTCGCGTATGTGCGCAAGATGCGTGCTGCTAGCTCCGCTCGTCCCGTTCCCAGTGTCAGACCCGGCAGGCTGACCATCGTGTCCCGTGTCCAGTCGGCAAACCACGGGTATCCGGCGATCACACTGCAACCGGCGTCACTGCCCGGCCCACCACCGTGTGGGATGGGTCGGTGCACCAGAAACTGATCGGCTGCCAACACCAGCTGCGCCGGCGCCGGCGACTTCACGCGCGCCGCGCTGGTAATCAACCGCCGCTCGTACTCCACGCGCCGTCGCCATGCCGCTTCGCCATCCACGTCCGCCTCCGCTTCCGTACTCGCCACGATGGTAAATGTCTCCCCCGGCTGTAAGGTGGCGCCCAGCACGCCCACGTGCACGTGATCCTCCACGACGTCGTTCTGTCCGCGCGCCTCTTCCGCACTCAAAAAGTAATCCTCGTACCAATTGAACTCGGGCCAGGCCTGTCCCGGCGCGCAACGCAAGGTAAAGGGAATCGCATCCGTGTGTACCCGAACGCGCAGCCCGTCCGCCAACGTCTCGATTTCTGGCTGCCACTCGTTAAGTATCGTCGTATGGTGAAAGTCGCGGTAGTTAACCACTGCTTTGGCATAAAGCTCCAACGGCCCGCTTCCACGTAGGTAGCGATATTGCACGTACGTCGTGTTCGCTCCTGCTTCCATCCAGATCCGTTTTTCCAGGAGCGCGTCCTCAAGGGCAAACGTCCACACCGGCGTTGTGCCCTCCAGACGGAACTGCTGCATATATCGCAGCCCGTCCTGCTCCAGCGCGCCATCTGCCCAGCGGTTGGCAAACAGGGCAAACTGTTCCCCGCCATATTTCACGTCTTCGTCTAGCTTAGCCAGCAGAAGCGTGCGTCCCAGGGGAGGGCGCAAAGCAGCGACCAACAGCCCATGGTAGCGGCGCGTGAGCAACCCTGCCACGGTTCCCATCGCGTAACCACCAAGACCGTTGGTCACCAGCCACTCGCGCCTCTCCGCCACCTCTAACCGGCTACAGACCTCCCGTCCAAATGTAATCATATTTTTCCCCTTGCTTAGAGATAGGCTTATTTTGGTGCTGAAACAACCCCGACGCAAATCCAAAGCTATCATGTTAGAAAGTCAAGCGGGGACCCGGCCTGACCCACAAAAACATCCATAATGACACGTTAATTATCCCAACTTGACACTATAATGATACTTTTCTACAATGAATACGGTCTGATCAAACGACATTGTGCAGCAAAGGCCGCAAATTATGCGAGGTAAGGCCATCAAGAATCGACCACATCCAGACATGCACTGGCCGGTAAGCGTCACCATGAACCGTATATTGTCGTGCGGAGCGATGCACCGCATGGCCAATACGGCACTTCCGGTGAAGTTGAACGATTCTGACAGCGATGCCCCCGGTTGAAGCTGTACGCGACCTCACACCATGTGACCGCAACGTCGCGTACCGGCGCGGTGACCCGTCCGTCGCGAACCAGATTTTCGTTATCCAACTCATCATGGTTGTTTGCCCTAGGCGAGCAACGAAAGGAGGTGACGCATAGGAAGAAGAGTGCAAATGCTCGGACCACTATTTACCCAAGAAATATCCGCTAAAACGGAGGAGACAATCCTATGTTCTCGAAACGAGTAACACTATTCTTAGCCCTGGTCGTCATGCTGGGGCTGTTGGCTGCCTGTCAGCCACAAACGGTCG
>CAYSMQ010000494.1:0-3485 GCA_964432035.1 uncultured Ardenticatenaceae bacterium | reverse complement strand
ACAAGAAGGCTACTTACTACGCGATGCACGCCTGGAACAGTTTTCCGGCTGGGCCGAGCACACGCCCCTGGCGCTCACAGACGTGGAGCAGGACTTCCTCGCCGCCAGCATCGCCGCCCGCCAGGAACGCCTGACCCTTGAAGAAGAGCGCCGCCAACGCGAGTTACAGGCCGCCCGCGACCTGGCCGCCGAACAGCAGAAGCGCGCCGAAGAGCAAGCCCGCTCGGCGCAGGCTCTACGCCGCCGTGCCGTCTACCTGGCGGCGGCGCTGCTCGTGACGATCGTCCTGGCCGTTGCCGCCGCCACATTCGCCCGCACAGCGTCCCAGAACGCCCAGGCTGCACTGCAAGAGGCGGATACCCGTGCCACGGCGCAGGCCGAGGCCCAGACAAACGCTGACCTGGCTGAGGAACAGCGGCTGGCGGCTGAGGAGCAGCGGGAACTGGCCTTAGCTGCCCAGGCCACGGCACAGGCCGAGGCGCTTGTGCGCGCGACGGCTGAGGCTATCGCAGAGCGCGAGCGGGAGACTGCCGAACAACAGGCGTTTTTGGCCACCTCGCGCGAGCTATCGCTGGCAGCCCTCAACACGCTGGGTTCCGATCCCGAGTTGAGCATCCTCCTCGCGCTACAGGCGCTGGAAACGGCGGAGACCAAGCAGGCGGAAGAGGCATTGCATCAGGCGCTGCAGGCATCGCGCCTGCAGCAGACCATTATCGCCGGCGAAGAGCCCTTACGTTCTCTGGTCGTTGACCCCGGCGGGCAGTGGCTGGCGGCCACTGACGGCAGCAAAATCGGGATCTGGGATTCGGCCACAGGTGATGAATTGCTTATCCTTCCAGGTACCAGCGATTTCTTTTCTCGCTTACATGCCCGAGAGGGGTCGCGGCTGGCTCTGATCAGTTATGAAAGCACGCAACACCTGACGATCGAGGGCTGGGAGATTCCCTCGGGAGCGACGCTTATCAGCCATACGTTGCCTATCACAACCAATGAGTGGTCATTGCCGGCCATCAGTCCCGACTGGTCGTATCTGGCCGTGGGCTACCAGGATGGCACTGCCGCGCTATGGGACGTTGCCACGGCCGAGAAGCTGGCCACGTTCCCCGCCATCGACGGCTGGGCCTCGAGCGTTCTGTTCAGCGATGACGGTGCGCGTCTTTTGCTGGGCAGTTGGAACGGCGCCACCGCCGAAGTCGCCATCTGGGACGTGGCCAAAGTTGCTGCCGGCGACGTCGCCGAACCGGAATTTGCCTTCGTTGGCGGCGGTCCCATCGCGGCGCCCGCGGCCTTTAGCCCCGACCGCTCGTTGCTGGCCCTGGGAGCGTCGGCAAGGGGAGAGGGCACGATAGAGTTATGGGACCTCTCAACGCCTGGTGAAGCGCAGCTAGGCCTCACCGTCTCCGGCGGGCAGGCGAGTATAATAGAGAACCTCAATTTCAGCCGGGAGGGATCGATGCTGGCCGCCAACAGCTATGATGGAACGGTAGCCGTGTGGGAGACGACCGAAGGAACTTTACTCTATAAGCTAGCCGGGCACGACAGCGAGGTGCATGGCGCGGTCTTCAACCCGGACGGGCAGACGCTGGCCACGGTAGGCGCCGACGGCACGGCGCGCGTCTGGGACGCGGCGCCTGTGGCCGGGGGCGAAGTGGCTCACTTCGCGGTCAATCACAGGAAATGGGACATGGAGATAAGCCCCGATGGACAGATCCTGGCCCTGGGCGCCGGCGCGTTTGTTGCCGGCGAGCCGGGACTCCTTTTCGATGTGGCTACCGGGGAGCAGCTGCTGGAGATGCCGGGCGACCCGGGAACCACAGTCTACAGGGTGGCCTTCCACCCCCACGGGCACATGGTTGCCACGGTGGGCGAGGATAACGTCATTCGTCTGTGGGACGTCGCCTCCGGCGACCTGTTGCGGGCCTGGACAGGGCATGGAGAAGGAGAAACAGGGGGACTATGGTTCGGCACTATCGACGTGGTCTTCAGCCCCGACGGCAGCCGCCTGGCCACAGCCGGTACCGACGGCGTGGCTAAAGTCTGGGACATAGCAAGCGGTGAAGAGCTGCTGGTTCTATCTAACCACACGGACGGCCTGACAAGCATCGCTTACAGTCCCGACGAGAGCCGGATAGCTACGGCCAGCGACGAATTTGATTCCACTGTAAAAGTCTGGGATGCTGCCAGCGGCGCCGAACTTTATTCGCTGGACGGCGGGCCTATCCGCACCTGGGGCCTGGAATTCAGCCCTGACAGCAGCCTCCTGGCCACCGGCAGCGGTGAGGGCACGGTCAAAGTCTGGGATCTGACCACGGGAGACTTGCGCTACATGCTTCCCTCCCAGGTAAACACCGTCACCACGATCCGCTTTACGCCCGACGGTTCGAAGCTGGTTACCAACGGCGAGGCGCTACGTGTCTGGGACGTGGCCAGTGGAACAGAGCTGGTGACGGTGGCTGAGGGATACAGATTTTTCGACATCTCTCCCGATGGGCGCTTCCTATATGCCAGCGAAGCGACCAATAGCGTCGTGCAAGTTTTTGTATTGTCACTTGGGGATCTTGTCGCCCTGGCCCACGAGCGCCTCACCCGCTGGTGGACGCCGGAGGAATGCCAGCAATATCTGCACCAGGAAACGTGCCCGGAGCGGCCGTCCACTTCCAAGCAGTAGTCGTGCGCTTAGGCCGTTAACCGCAAAAACCCCTCATACGCCTCATCCCACGGCGCACGCTCCCTTGGTTCGACCATCGTCATCTCGAACGACCGCCGCACGAGCCGGCGCACGTCGTCCAGAGAGGACAATTGCCCCGACCCCATAGCCTGCACGGCAATGTTGCCAATCGCCGTGGCCTCTACGGGGCCGGCGATTACCGGTAGCCCGGTGGCGTCGGCGGTGAACTGGCAAAGCAGGCTGTTTTGTGACCCGCCGCCGACCACGTGCACGGCGCTGAATTGCCGGTCCAGCAGCAGCTCCAGTTTCTCCACCACCCAACGATATTTTAGGGCCAGGCTCTCCAGCGCCACGCGCACAATTTCGCCCTCCGTCTGCGGAACAGGCTGCCCGCTGTCGCGGCAGTAGTTGCGGATGGCCTGGGGCATGTCCGCCGGCGCCAAGAACGCCGCATCGTCGGGATCGACGGCGGCGACAAACGCTTGCGCCGCCATGGCCATTCCGGTGAGGCGCTCGTAGGAAAGCTCTTCGCCTTTCCGCGCCCACATGCGGCGGCATTCTTGTACCAGCCACAAGCCCATGACGTTGGTCCAGGGTAGGCAGGCGCCACCCGCGCCGCCGTAGCTGCTAATGTTGTATTCCAGCGCCTGTGGCGTGACGATGGGCTGGTCAGAAATCGCGCCCACGAGCGTCCAGGTGCCGGAGCTGATCCAGGCCACGTCGTCGCCTTCCGCGGGCACGGCGGCAGCGGCGGACGCCGTATCGTGGCTGGCGACAGCCATAATAGGCAGATCGTCCAGCCCCACGTCCAGTTGCG
>CAYSMQ010000493.1:0-3502 GCA_964432035.1 uncultured Ardenticatenaceae bacterium | reverse complement strand
GCTGGTTGGCACGCGCCGCGCGATTGCCATTGCCGTGCGTAACAACAGTGTGACAGTGCGGCATAGTGCGTTGGGTGTGGGGTTGGGGATTAGAGATTAGAGATTGGGTATTGGAGGATGGGGCATATGGAACGACCGGTGACGATTGTGGGGTTAGGTGGTTCTTTACGGAAGAATTCGACCAGCTTGGCGGGGCTGGAGGTGGCCTTGCGCGGAGCGCGGATGGCCGGTGCGGAGACGGCGCTTTTGGACGTGCGGGTTATGGATTTACCCATGTATGTACCTGGCACGGATCCCCTGCCCGACGATGTGCAGAGGCTGCTGGATGTTGTTTATGAGGCGGATGGCCTTATCTGGAGCAGTCCACTGTACCATGGTTCGATCAGCGGCTCATTTAAGAACGCTCTGGATTGGCTGAATCCGTTAGGCGATCGCGAGCCGGCCTACCTGACCGACAAGGTTATTGGCCTCATCAGTACCGCGGGCGGGTCGCAGGGTTTGCAGGCTATCAATACAATGGAGTTTATTGTGCGCGCCTTGCGTGGCTGGGCTGTACCGCTCGTGATGCCCATTCCCAGAGCGTGGAAGATATTTGAGGACGATGGCGAGATCGTGGATGAGCAGGTGGAGTTGGAACTACTACGCTTGGGGCGCGAGGTAATGCGTGCTTCTTACCAGTTTGTGCACACAGGCCGTTGCGATTATGCTGATCAATAGTGAGTGTGAGTTCTATGGAAGTTAGGTTTGCCGCGGCGAAGATTAGCAAGTGGGCTACCAGCGAGAGCGGCGACACGTTAGAGATGATCGAACGGCCGCACGGCGGTTTATCGCTTGTTCTTGTGGATGGGCAACGGAGCGGCCGGGCGGCAAAAAAGATCAGCAATGTCGTTGCGCGCAAGGCGATCCAGCTGCTGGCGGAAGGTGTGCGCGATGGCGCGGCGGCGCGCGCGGCGCACGACTATCTGTATACTTATCGCGGCGGTAAGGTGAGCGCCACGTTGAACATTTTATCCGTGGACGCCGTGTCACGAACGCTGGTCATCTCGCGCAACAACGAAGCACCCGTGATCGTGCACACGCCACAGCGTGGTTTATTTACACTGGACGAGCCGTCACAGTCTATTGGCACGCGGCGGAACGTAAAACCGGTCATCGACGAAATTCCGATCGAGGTCGGCCCGCTGGTCATCGCCTACACGGATGGCCTGCGCCACGCGGGAGGCTGGCACGGGCAGGTCTGTTTTGACCCGCTACAGGCCACGCGGCGCTACCTACAAGAAGGCGTCTCCGATCCGCAAGAGATTGCTAACCGTCTGTTGCAAGAGGCCGTCGAGATGGATGATGGAAGACCGCGCGACGATATCAGCGTCCTCGTGGTGCAGGTGAAAGAAATGGAGATAAAGAGCGATGAGGTGCGGCGGTTGAGCGGGAGGCTTCCGCTTTAGGGATTGGAGACTGGAGATTGGGGATTGGAGATTAGAGATTAACCCAATCGCCAATCTCTAATCTTTAATCTCAGGTGTCTGATATGAAAAATGAGGCTGAGCAGCCACCCCGCATCGCCGTCGTTGGTCCCTGTGTTTCAGGGAAGTCGGAGTTAGTTAGCGCCTTGCGTTCGGCGGGATACGAGGCGCGGCACGTGGCGCAAGAGCACTCCTACGCGCCCACGATGTGGCAGCGTATTTCGAAGCCGGACGTACTTGTCTATTTGGACGTAGACTTCGCGGCGGCGAAGGCGCGCCGTCCCCATATTGACTGGGGACCAGAGCGGCTTGAGGAGCAAGCCGACCGGCTGGCTCACGCCCGGGAACACTGCGATCTATACGTCGATACGAGCGCTCGCTCGCGCGAGGAGGTGAGGGAGGTAGTCTTTCGCTTCTTAGGGAGCGGGAGCGCCGGCTGAGCGTTGTCCATCAGGCGTTAACCGAAGAAACGACCCAGGAAGCGGGAGGAATCCTGCTGTTGGCCCAGTTGCTCCCTTAATTGCTGCGCTTCGGTCAGCTCCGGCTCGATTTTCAATGCCCTTTCGTTAAAGTGGGCAGCTTCTTCCAGGTCACCCTGTTCATAGTGTAGCAGGCTGATCTGGTGGCACAGCCAGGCGTTGTTGTCGTCGAAATGCAAGGCTTCTCTATAGGCCTGGAGCGCCTGAGACGCATCTCCGGCCGCGCGGTGGATGGCAGCCACGTTGCTCTTCAGGCGTAGGCGTTGGGGTACTGTTTCCGCTTCTTTCAGAGCGCGCTGGCTCCAGGCAATCGCTTTCTCTTGATCGCCGACGGCCTGCCAATACATCATTTCCGCGCGCAGCAAGTAGTAATTGTCTGGCCGTTCTCCCTGCAAATAATCGAGCACCAGGCGCGCGTCGTCGTAACGGCCGCTATGGATGTAAATGAGCACTTCGATGACGTTGATCTCGACCTGGTCAGGGGCTGTTTCTTGTGCTTTTTCCAGCCACGTCAGCGCCGCTTGTAGCCCCTCTTCATCATAGTCATCGGGTTGCATCGCGCCGGTTCTGGTTGCACTGTTGCGTGGACCGGCAGCTGCCAGCAAGATATAGGCGACGCCGGCGTACATGTAGGGTAGGGAATCTGTGGTGCGGATGGTACGTAGGGCGACGCCAAGGTCCTTGGGATCGCCGCGATAACCGTCTACCTGGTCTAGCATCGTTCGGAAGACGAGGGCGCCCGCGGGTGTTGTCTCGGGAACGCCCGACCAGTCCAACTTCTGTAAGGTTGGCAAAAGCTGCGAAATTAGCGTGCGTCCCATGAATGCCCCTCCTTAATGTGGCTGCGAGTGAAGATGAGCGAGCAGTTTGCCCTGCACCATACCAGAAGTCTACCATAAGAAAAAGGCTCCTCACAGGGGAGGAGCCTTTTCTTACTATGCTAGGCTTGGGATGGGGACTCGGTTTAGAAGTCCATACCACCCATGCCCCCGGGCATGCCACCGGGCATACCGCCACCGGGCATACCGCCACCACCGGGTTGACCGTTTTCCTTCTCGGGCAGGTTGGTGATGAGTACGTCGGTGGTCAGAATCATGGAGGCGATGCTGGCTGCATTTTCTAGCGCGCCACGGGTGACCTTGGCGGGATCGATGATGCCTGCTTCGATCATGTCCACGTACTCTTCGGTGAGCACGTCATAGCCAATATTGTAGTTGTTCTTTTCCTTCTGCTCGGCGCGCACGTTCTGAATGATGACGTCGCCATTTCGACCGGCATTCTCCGCAATCTTGCGCATGGGCGCTTCTAGCGCGCGGCGCAGAATCTTGATGCCGGTCTGTTGATCGCCGGCGTGGACCTCAACGTTGTCCAGTGCGTCAATCACGTTGATCAGCGCCACACCACCACCGGGCACGATGCCCTCTTCTACGGCTGCGCGGGTCGCGCTCAAGGCGTCTTCAACGCGGTGTTTCTTTTCCTTTAGCTCAACCTCAGTGGCTGCGCCGACGCGGATGATGGCCACACCGCCGGCCAACTTGGCCAGACGTTCCTGCAGCTTCT
>CAYSMQ010000492.1:0-3522 GCA_964432035.1 uncultured Ardenticatenaceae bacterium | reverse complement strand
GCCGCCGGTTTCCAGGTTTTGGAGAATCCTAATGCGCCAAAGCGGGGTTCGCGAGTGTATACTAGCAGCTGGATCGTGAAAAATCGTTGGCAGGGTCGGGTAGCGTTATATCGTAAATCATACGCGCGTCTGGAATCATTTCCATATCCGCCGACCAATATAGTATTGGTCGGCGAGAAGTAGCTCCGCCGGCAGTCGTTGAGCATCGCCGGTGTTTATCGGTCCCGTTTAGTGAAGGAGAATTCCGATGCGACGCAAGTTTTTTGTGTTCTTACTGGCAACTCTGGTGCCCCTCTTGGCGGTTTTTTTGATTATTAATTCAGGTGTGACGGCTCAGGATGACACGCCACAAGTGTTGGGCGATGACGAAGGAGCCGCTATTGTGAACGAGGCCTTCATTCCGGAGAAGTTCCAGCCGGACCCGGGAGCCGTTATCGGGGGTGGATTGTCGACTGTCTACTTCTCGCCGCAGGATAGCAACTCGACGAATACGGTCCTCTTTCTCTACAACACGAGCCAGGCGGTTGCCAACGTCGATATCCAGGGCTTTGGCTTTGGGGGCGAAAGTACGTTGTCCCAGACCGTTGGCGTACCCGCCGAAGGCGCCCTGCGCATTTCTTCCGACACGCTCGTGATATCGCCTGAGCCGCCGCCTAGCTGGCTGGACAACGTGGCCTACGTTAACTTCGCGGACAACACGGCCTATGCCGCGCTGCTTCTGCCGGCGGGTGTGCGCGCTGAAGGCTGGGTGGTCTGGAGTGGAACGGATAATTTTAATCCACGGGCCGATGTCGAGCGTGTTCCATTGCGCTTTAGCGTTGACCCGCCGACCGTGTTCCTGCCCCTCATTCCGCAAAACACGCCGTAGGATATAAGGCGCTAAGAGGTGCGCCGGCCTCTTTCACCAAGGAGACCGGCGCACTTTCGTTAAAGTTCACAACGTTGCCGCTTCGCCCGGCGCGATTGCCATGTCCTGACGCGTCCAACGCCAGGCGACGCCGTATAGCGCCAAGGCAGGCAACATCAAGATACTGACTCCGAACATTGCCGCCGGGATAGACACGGCCGTTGCCAGCGCGCCCAGGATGGGACCGCCGGCGACCTGGCCGATGGCGTTGAGTTGTCCCTCTATGGAGAGCACAGTGGCGCGCACGCGAGTCTCAATCTGGCGGTTGACCCATGCCATGTACAGCGGATGGCTTGCGCCGCGAAATACCTGTGCGCCCATGATGGCGATGGCGGCGACGCCGAAGCGGTTGGACAGCGCGAAGACGACCACGGCGGCAGCGACGACGGCGTTGATGACCAACTGCGCGGCGATGGTCACGTCCAGGCGCTCGGCGGGAACGCGACGGCGAATGACTTCGGTGACGCCGATACCCACCAAAAGTGTGGTCACACTCATTAACCCGAACCAGTGTACGGGTTGCTGTAGCCCATCCCATTGTGGGAAGGCAAAGTTCTCCAGCAGGTGTGCCTCCCAAAGGCGATCGAGTGGTTCGCTGGACAGGCCAAAGAAGAGGCTGACGCCGAGGATCAGAAGCAGCATTCGCCGCCCGCGAACCAGGCGCGTACCGTCTCGAAACGTGTCGGTCATGTTCTGCCAGCGCGTGCGCTCTTCGCGCGGGGTGGGGCTGAAACCGGTTTCGGGCATGAATAGCGCCAGGAATAGCGCGAGCGCCACGATGCCAATACCGGACATGAGCATGGGTAGCGCCAGTTGGACACTTCCCAGCCACACGCTGATGAGGATACCCGCCAGGGACCCGATACGGCCCATTTGCGAGGCGCGCAGGTACGTTTGGGTCAGGCGTTCCTCTCCGATTTCGTCGGCGAGCCAGGCGTCTTCGGCCCCGCTCGTAAACGTATAGCCCAGGCCCCAGATGACCTGCGCCAGGAGGATGGGACCAAAGATGGGGAAGAGGCCCTCCACGATGAAACCAAGGCCGATGAGCGCGTAGCCAATGATCACCGACAGCCGCCGGCTGACGACGTCGGCGACGACACCGGTCGGTATCTCAAAAACGAACACGCTCAGCTCCAACGCCGTACCTACCAGCACCAGTTGCAGTGGATTGAGCCCGGCGGTTTGCACGCGATAGATGGCGCTGATGAAGCCCATCATCGTGAACAGCAGGGCCATGCCACCGCGGATGGTCATGTAGACGGTGTTTGCGGAGAGTCTACGGGTCATGAGCTTCTCCGGAGGGCGGAGATTGGGGATTGGTTCGTTTGCCGTCCAACTCCGGCGGAGCTTTCGTCGAGGTCTGCTCGCATATAACGTTGCCAAAGATCTGTTGCCAGTGCCGGCGCGTCAGCTTCCAGGCTATAGGCGGCGAAGTAGTCACAGATGCGCTGCACGTCCCGCTTCAGGATGGGGAAGGCGTTGGGGTTGGTTCGCGCATCGACCATCTGTGGGAAGTCGATGAGCGTGATGCGTCCTTCCCAGTAGAGTACGTTATAGGCGGACAAATCGCCGTGAACGTGGTTCAAAGCGAGCATCAGGCGCACGTTTTGCATGATGCGCTGGAAGAGAACAGGCGCTTCTTCGGTCTTCAGATCTACCTCTTGCAGCGTTGGCGCGGGCAGGCGCTCGTCTCCCAGGTAGGCCATCAGGATCGTATTACCGCCATGGGCCACCGGCTGCGGCACGTCAGCGCCGGCAGCGTAGAGCTCGCTCTGCACCTGGAACTCGTGCTCGATCCAGGCCGCAAGATCCAGGTCCTTGCCGAAACGCGTCTTCTTGTGCATGGCGCGCGCTTCGCGCGAACCCAAAATAAGTTTACCATCAGCGTCCCGCAGGTCGCGCCCTTATTTTTAGATGGCATTTTTATTCAGGTGTCGCAACATGCGCGGGCGATAGAGCTTCGCCGCTACCAGGGGTAAGCCCAGCTTTTCGCTACCCTGGCAACAGTAGACGTTTGCTTCCTTGCCGCCTTTGACCAGGCGCAACACGTCTGTGATCTGGTTATTACCGTAAAAACTGCCGAGCGATTCGATCACCCAGCGCCGTTCGTGGTGGCGGGGATCAAGGTTAGCCGCGTACGTCGGGACGAAGTCCTCCATGCGGTCGCTCATTTCGCGCATGCGCCGCGCTTTCTTCCGCCGGTAGCGTCGCGCTTCCGCGCTCGGATCTTTGCCCTGCCGGGCGCGCCGGGCTGCGCGATCGTTCTGATCGTAATGATAGTCCTCGTACCTATCGGCGAGGTCGTACTGATTCATTGTTAGGATGACTCCTGTTTCATGCTTCTTTGTTGCAATAAGAATCGGACCACAAGGTTCGATAACCCGTGAGCCTTGCAAAGGCTATCACGGGCGACGCGTTGCGCTGAACCGGTGACCAGGCAACAAAAAAGCCACAGGGGGTGCACACCTGTGGCCCACGCTATGAAACAGGAAGGTGGGGGGAGTTTAGCTTACAGGCGTGCCAACACAACGCAGAATACGGGGGACAATCATTACATTGACTTGCATTGCGTTGCACACCTCCTTTTTTAGTAAGCTGAGAACAGTTTAGCAGAT
>CAYSMQ010000491.1:0-3527 GCA_964432035.1 uncultured Ardenticatenaceae bacterium | reverse complement strand
GGTGGCTGGGCGCGTAATGCCCGTCTTCCAGCTCTTCCTCGAAAAGCGGAAAATCCACTATCCAGCAGAAAGCCAGCTCGCGTTGATCCTTATAGCCCAGCCGGCGGCCCATCTCGTCGCGCAAGACACCCAGAACCCGGTGTACAATACGCGCCTCGTCGCTGGAAATCAGGAGCAGGTCGCCGGGTTCGGCCTCCATGCGCTCCGTGATTTCAATTAGCTGCTCCACATTAAAGAACTTGGTGATAAAGCCGCGAATCTCCTCGCTTTCCTCGTCAATGGCCAGCCAGGCCAACCCTTTGGCCCCTTCGTCCTTGGCCATCTCCTCCAGCTCGGTTATCTGGCTGCGGCTGTAGCCGCCCACGCCCGGCACGCGGATAGCCTTTACCGGCCGGCCCGCCGCCACGTTCTCGGCAAACACGCGAAAGGCGCTATCGGCCACGATGTCTGAAATTTCGACCAGCTCCATGCCAAATCGCAAATCGGGCCGGTCCGTGCCAAAACGAGACATCGCTTCCGCGTAACTCAGCCGCGGAAACTCGCGCCACTTCAACGGTATCTCGCTGGCGGTATCCACCATGCCCACCGTCATCTCCTCGATGAGGTCAAGGATGTCATCGCGCTCCACGAAGCTCATCTCCAGATCCAGCTGCGTAAACTCCGGCTGCCGGTCGGCGCGCTGATCCTCGTCGCGAAAACAACGCGCGATCTGGAAATACCGCTCGTAGCCTGCCACCATCAGTAGCTGTTTCAACTGCTGCGGGCTTTGCGGCAGGGCATAGAACTTGCCCGGATGCACGCGGCTGGGCACCAGATAATCGCGCGCCCCTTCCGGCGTGCTCTTGAACAGAATGGGCGTCTCAATTTCCAGAAAACCGCGCTCGTCGAGGAAGTCGCGTATGAACTTGATGGCCTTATGGCGAATGGTGAGGTTTCGCTGCAGCCGCTCCCGCCGCAAATCCAGGTAGCGATATTTCAGGCGCAGCGCCTCTTCCACCGGCTCCTCGCGGTCGATGACAAACGGCGGCGTTCGCGCCGGATTGAGCACGGTCACCGTCTGCGCCAACACCTCGATATCGCCCGTTGCCATATCCGGGTTTTCCTGACCCTCCGGACGTCTCTGCACCGTTCCTTCTACCTGAAGAACATACTCCGGTCTCACGCGTTCGGCGGCGTCAAAAGCCTCCTGCGAATAGCCGGCATTGACTACCACCTGCGTCTTGCCGTCCCGGTCGCGCAAATCAACAAAAATCACGCCGCCCATATCCCGGCGGCGGCTGACCCATCCGGCCAACGTTACCTCTTTCCCGGCGTCCTCCGCACGGAGTTCGCCGCAACTATGTGTTTTTAGCATTATGTTGTCCTACAGATTGGAGATTAGAGATTGGAGACTATCGCGTCAGGCCAATCTCCAATCTCTAATCTCCTTTGTTTCAATCAAACGACACATTCTATCATGCCGGCATATCACCGACAATTGCGGCGATGTTGGAAAGCTCTGCTATGATAGCGTAAACTGGCAGCATGACGCCCGCCTTAGGCCTAACAGCTGCTTACGAGGGAAAGCATGATAGAACATTCGAACGACGTTCAGTTGCTTGATAACGATGGCTGGGACGAGCGTATTCTCCTCTGTCGCAACCAAAAGCTGGTCGATACAACCATTGTCGTCAGCCGCCGCTACGTTGTTGTCGTCGACACCATGATCAGCCCTGCGACAGGCGAGGCGCTCCTGGAACTGGCTTCGCGACATCTGAACGGTAGGCGCAGCTTGCTCGTCGTCAACACGCACGCCGACTACGATCACGTCTGGGGCAACCAGATCTTCGCCAAGCAGGGCGTACCTATCATTGGACGCCGCAGCAGCGTGCCTATCTTCACCCGGCCCGGTTCAGTCACCTTCTTGCAGAAAATGCAGCAGGAAGAGCCGGCCATTTTTGAGCGAGTTGAACCCACGCCGCCCAGCGTTCTCTTTGACGAGACGTTGACCATCGACGGCGGCGACCTGACCCTGGAGCTATTTGCCACACCGGGCCATACAGACGATCACTGTTCTATCTACATACCCGAAATCAGCACACTGCTGGCAGCCGACGCTGCCGAATTTCCCTTTCCCATGGCGCGCACGCCCCAAGGATTGCCCGACATGCGCCGCTCCCTGTCCCGGCTCGCCGCCCTGGACGCTGACAAGGTGCTCTATTGCCACGCACCGCCAGAAATGGGGTCGCAACTGTTGCGGGACAACATAAGCTATTTCGAGCGTCTAGAAGAGGCTTGCCGGCAGGCGTTGGAGCAGGGCCTACCGGCCGATCTACGTCCCGAAGCGGACATTATCAAGCTGGTGGGCCTCCCCTACACCGAGGCAGTGCCCAACGGCGAGCGCTGGCAGGACGTGCATGATTTCCACCAGACCAGTGGACACGCACAGCAGTTGAGCCACATGCTGGCCTCCCTGGCGTCGCCCTCATCTGGCGAGCAAACACATTTAGTAGAATAATGTCATAGAAATTGACATGGCTGCCGTTTATTGATAAAATCGACTCGAGTCAACTTACCGTTAGAGAAGATTAGTAATAAACATGGCTCGACCGTCAGAAGTGGGCGGGCTCATGATTGAAAAGGTGAAATTATTATGGACGTCATGGAACAGACTGATACCATCCAGATGACAGAAGCTGCCGTGAATATGGTGCAGGATTTGCTGGAACAGAAACAGGTGCCCGGTCATGGCCTGCGTGTTTTTGTCTCTGGTGGCGGCTGTTCGGGTATGCAGTACGGAATGGCCCTGGAAGAAGAACCACGGCCCTATGATAACGTTATTGAAACCAGCGGCATCCGCGTCTTTATTGATCCCACCAGCATGATGTACTTGGCTGGCGCAACCATTGATTACGTCGACAGCCTAATGGGTGGCGGGTTCAGCATCGACAATCCCAATGCCGTATCTTCCTGTGGTTGTGGACACAGCTTCAAGGCCGCGGGCCAGCAGGAACAGAGCGCGGCAGGCGCCGCAACGGGCGCTTCGACCGGCGCGGCAGCCGGCGGATGTGGCTGCAGCTAAATTCTAGAATACAAAGGTAAGCACCAGCGAGGCGTCTGAAGCCGAGAACGACAGACGCCTCGTTTTTCGTTTACGGAGGCGATGATGCCTGCTCGCTACTTCACTGTGCAAGAGGCAAACCAGCTTTTGCCTGAGCTGGAGCCGCTGGTAGGCGAATTACTGGAACGGCGGGCTCGCGTCGTTGCCATGCGCAAGCAGCTGGGCGACACGTTGGATGACGTGCAGAGTGATGTTGGGGGACCCGTACAATCCCAAATGGTTCAAGATTTCATGGCTATTGAAAGATTGGTCCATCGCATCCGTTCATATGGGTGTATACTAAAAGACATGAATTCGGGCTTGCTCGATTTCCTCTCCGAGCGCGATGGTCGCGAAGTCTATCTCTGTTGGCGTTACGGAGAGCCAGAAGTGGCCTACTACCATGAACTACATACCGGTTTCAGCGGGCGAAGGCCCGTAGAGTAGA
>CAYSMQ010000490.1:0-3530 GCA_964432035.1 uncultured Ardenticatenaceae bacterium | reverse complement strand
TTGGAGCTGCCTTGTGAGTGAGAGGGAGCAGAAATCAGGCATGCAAACTGAGATCCTTGCCATGTGGCAACGACTAACCGTGCCTTACGCGTCGCTATCGCCGCCCGAGCGGCGACAGGCGCAGTTCCTGGCGAGTATCCTACTTTTCTTCATCGCCGCGGGCGTCTTGATACAGGCGGCAGCGTATGCACTGGGGTTGTCCGGAGAACAGGTCCGCCTGGTGGCAAGCGACTTTGTGTTGGCGGGTAATGAACTGCTGAGCGGCATGGCACTAACAGTGGTTCTCTTTGCGCCACTCTACGCGCTCAGCCGCACGCGCTACTACCAACTGGCAGCCGTCATTTCCAGTTACGCGCTCAGTGCGTTGATCCTGATCACGGTCTTGATGCATCTGGCGCCGCCGTTGCTGTTGGTAATTCTGATCATCCCCCTACTCCTTGCCAGCGCGCTCCTTTCTTTGCGCGCGACGATGGTGCTGGCATCGGCTACGTTGTTTGTGCTGGTTCTGGCGACGGTGACATCGGAGGAAGCGGGGCTGCTGCTGAGGGCGCTCTCTTTCTACGCTATCACAGCCGGGCTGGTGCTTCTGAGCGCTTACCAGCAGCGTCGCGTACATAGCGAACATGACGCTGTTCTGCGCGAAAGCGAGGCGCGGTTCCGGGCCCTGAGTGAGAAGGCGTTGGTCGGCGTCTATATCATTCAAGACGGGATCTTCCGCTACGTGAATCCGGCACTGGCCAATATATTCGGCTATGAGCCGGACGAACTCGTGCACCGGCTGGGTCCGCTGGATGTGACGATGCCTGAAGACCGGGAGAAGGTGCGCAGCCATGTACAGGCGCGTCTGAACGGCGAAACGGACTCTGCGCACTACGTGCTGCAGGGGCGGCGCAAGGATGGCAGCAAAGTCATATGCGAGGTATTGGGACGGATTATGGAGTATCATGGGGAGCCGGCGCTCATCGGTATGCTGTTCGACATCACAGAACGAACGAAAATGGAGCAGGCAGAGGAGGAGCAGCGGGCGCTGTTGGAAGCGCTGCGGGATATTGCAAGGGTGCTCAACAGCACGCTGGATCTGGACCAGGTTTTGGAGCGTATTCTGCAAAACGTGGGGCGCGTCGTTCCCCACGACGGCGCCAACATCATGCTGGTGGAAGGGGATACAACACGCGTCGTGCGTTGCCAGGGGCACTATAGCACGCTGGGCATTGCCGACGCTGTGATGAATCTCAGATTCGAACTTTACAGTGCGGCGAACTTTAGAACGATGGCGAGCATGGGCCAACCTTACGTGGTTGAAGATACGGAGCACGATCCTGATTGGGTGCACGTGCCGGAGACACGTTGGATTCGCTCGTACGTGGGCGCGCCGATTTCTCACGAGGGCGAGGTCATTGGTTTTCTAAATCTGGACAGCATGGAACCGGGCTTTTTCACGGCAGCGCATGCCGAGCGGTTGTTGGCCTTTGCCGACCAGGTAGCGATTGCCGTGAGGAATGCGCGACTATACCAGGAGCTGGAAAGCTACAGCGAGGTCCTAGAGGAGGCGGTTGCCACGCGCACGGTCGAATTGAGGCGTACGTCGGAGCAGGTGGAAGTCATCCTCAATAACAGTCCGGACGCGGTGATTCTGTTGCGTACTGACGGCACGGTGCAAATGGCCAACCCCGCTTTTTACGAGATGTTCGGCTATGACGAGCACGAAGTTCTGGAAAAGCGGTTGCCGCCGCTCGTATCTTCTATGGGCGAAGCGCGCTTTTTCCGCGCGCTGGATAGCGTGTTGCGGCGTGGGAAGCGGACGCGGCTGGAGCTGCAGGCGCAGCGCAAGGACGGGTCAACGTTTGACGCCGGTCTGGCGCTGGCGCCCGTCATCGACGATGGCGCCGTGCGCGGCGGCGTTTGCAGCTTGCATGATATCAGCCGGTTGAAAGAAGTTGACCGCATGAAGGATGCCTTCGTCTCCAACGTTTCGCACGAGCTACGCACGCCAATCACCAGCCTGCGCCTGTATCACGACTTGTTGCAGCGAAACCCAGACAAGCGCGACGTGTACCTGGAGCGCCAAGAGCGGGAGATCGGGCGGTTGGACACGATTATTGAGGATCTGTTGCGCCTTTCGCGCCTGGACCGTGGGCAGATCGACGTGACGCTGACGCCGACGGCTTTAAACGACCTGGTGTCTGAGTATGTGTTGGACCGTTTGCCGTTGGTCGCCGAGCAGGACTTAAATCTGGAGTGGACGCCCTGGCCCCAACCGCTGACAGTGCGCGCCGACCGCGGGTTGCTGGAACAAGTGGTAGGCATCTTGCTGACAAACGCGCTGAATTACACTGCGCCACAGAGCACGGTGAAAGTGACGACGGCCATTGCACAACGCGACGGCGCGCAGTGGGCCACGTGCGCGGTGTGTGACAGCAGTCCGGGAATTGATCCTGAAGAACTGCCGCACCTCTTTGACCGTTTCTTCCGTGGAGCGGCGGCGCGCGAGGCGGGCACGCCGGGAACCGGTTTGGGCCTGGCAATTGCACACGAAATCATGGAACAGCACGGCGGATTCATTGAGGCGCGGAATAAGGAAAACGGAGAGCAGGGAGCCGTCTTTACGTTGTGGATTCCGCTGGCGGCGGAGGAATTGGCGGTGTAGAAGTATGGGCGGATTGGTCAGGCAGGAAATGGGACGCAGATCAAATCTGATTAGCGCAGATAAGTAAATATAAGCGGTGTCATCTGCATTCATCCATTTGAAAGGTTGCTTGAGCAGCTTCGGTCAGGAGAGGCGGCTGCCGTTGTGGTCGATCTCCAGGATCCAGGCGCGGCTGTCGAGACCGGCGCCGGCGAAAGTCTGGCACATGGCCTGGGAGATGGCTTCGTGATTCTCTGGCGCGAAGGCGATGACGCCGGGGCCGGCGCCGCTGAGGGCAACGCCGCGGGCGCCGGCGGCACGGGCCGCGTGGAAGGCGGCCTGCATGCCGGGGATGAGGGGCACGCGATAGGGTTGGTGCAAGCGGTCGTGCATGGCGGCCGAAAGCTTGTCGTAGTTGCCCTCGCTAAGGGCGCGGATAAGTAGCCCAACGCGCCCCAGGTTAAAGATAGCGTCGCGAAAGGAAACCTCTCGAGGCAAGACGGCGCGGGCCTGGACGGTGGGCAGCTTAAAGGTGGGCACGACGACGACCACGCGCAGGTCGGCGATGGGCAAGTGCTCGACGAGCAGATGGTCGTCTTCTTGACCGGCCAAAACCAGACCGCCGTAGAGGGCAGGCGCCATATTATCGGGATGCCCCTCGATGGTTACCGCTAGCTCCAGCAGTTCTGACGGAGACAGCGGGTCGCCCAACAGGCGGTTGGCGGCAAGCAGCCCACTAAGCGCGGCGGCGGCGCTGCTACCCAGGCCGCTGGTGACGGGGATCTGGTTGATTTGCCGCAAGTGTAGACTAGGAAAGGGTCGATCGACGTGCTCGTACAGCCGCTGCATAGCGCCGACCATCATATTGGTGTGGTCCACGGCGATGTGGCCCGCGCCCTCGCCC
>CAYSMQ010000489.1:0-3532 GCA_964432035.1 uncultured Ardenticatenaceae bacterium | reverse complement strand
TATCAGAATGTCGTCGGGAGCGACCTTTGCGTATTCCACGACCACGTCAAAGTAGTGATTGTCATCAAAGATGCCCGTATCCCACAGTTCATACTCAAAATCGTCGCCGCCGCGCCGGCCGTTTTCGTGAACGAGATCGGCGTAGGGAAAAGCGCTCTGCGGGTACTTATAGAGCATCTTCATGTAGCTATGGGTCGGCGTGTTGTCCAGGTAGAAATAGACTTCCTTGACATCTTCACCGTGGTTGCCCTCCGGCCCGCTGAGGCCAAACAAGCGCTCTTTGAGGACGGGGTCGCGCCCGTTCCACAAGCCCAGGGCAAAGCAGAGATACTGGCGGTCATCGCAAATACCGGCGAGCCCATCTTCGTTCCAGCGGTAGGCCCGGCTACGGGCGTGGTCGTGTGGAAGGTAGTCCCAGGCCTCGCCGTTCGCGCTATAGTCTTCGCGCACCGTGCCCCAGGCGCGCTCGCTGAGATACGGCCCCCACTTTTTCCAGGTTGCTTCGCCAGCCTCGTGCTGAGCCAGGCGTTTATGCTCGGTCGTCTTATGCTGTGCCATCAGATGACCACGATCTCAAGATTCCTATCATGTTCTAATTCCTGCATTGTCGAGTTAAGCTCTCGTTGCGCTCGCGCTGGTAGGTGGGCATCCAGCGCCGCGATAAAATGCTTGTAAACTTGCTGGATCTCCCAGATGATATTATCCGGGCCCAGATCCCACCACTCCTGTGGTGTAAAATAGGCCGAAACTTCCGCTTCTGCGCCAGTACGCCCATGCCATTGTATCAGGTGTAAATTGTCAGACTGCGCCAGCCAAAGGGCCAGGTCCAGCAGCGCCGGCTTGCCGGTCAACAACGCCTTGTTGTAAGCCTGTATCATCAATTGAAAAACGGCAGGCTGGGCATCATTGCCCAGAAAAAATTCCAGGCCGCCGCTGCCGGCCCACGTGCTGGCAAAGGGTGAAAGAGGCAGATTGTAACTTCGCTCGTATTTTTCCAGCGCCTCATGTGGCGTGACAAAAGATAGTCCGGCGTTGTGCGCCTCTTCCGGAAGCGCCTGCAAGAAGTCGAAGATGCCACTTTCTGAACTGTGATGTTCCCCAAACGTTTCGAAATCCCAGCCCAAAACGACGATGTCGCCGCTGCTTTGTGCGAGCCAGGAGGCATAGCGATCGGCCATGAGCGGCCAGCCGCTCCATCCTTGATCGGAAAAGCGGTAGCCAACGTCGTCGCTGAGCTGGTAGTGGCGCGCCAATAACTTCATCTCTCCGCCGTCATGGTGATAGAGGTAAGTCGGTTGGCGCCAATCCAAAACCCACGGCCACCCATCCGTGAAAGCAGCTTCAAAGCCGGCCATATCGAGCGCGTGATAGATGGCGTCTGACATCATCAGTTCTGTGGTATCGGCCACCACAGGGCGCACACCAAAGATAGCCTGCAGCCGGTCGGCTGCGTTGCGCATGCGGTTCCAGAAACGGGGGATGTCCCACAGCAATAGGAAGCTGTGCGAGGGTTCCACAGCAACCAGCTCGACGTGTGGATGTTACACCAACTTGACGAAGCGGTCTAGCAACGCTTCATCCCAGCGCTGCGCCTGTTCGACGAAGGAAAGTGAAAAGCCGATGGACAGTTTCAGTCCGCGATCCAGCAAGGGGCGCAGTTTATCCAGCGTTGGATAGTAACAGCTATTTGCAACCTGGTAGAAGTACTTTTCGTTGAGCTGCTCGTCAAAGACTCGGGTCTCCAGCTGTTCCGGCGAAGCGCCCGCGGGGAGCGGGTCCGCCGGCAGGCGCAGGCGACGCGGCTGGTGCACGACGGTGTAGATGAGTACGTCCTGAACCGTGCGCTGTGGTGGACGCCCGTTTGCCTTGTGCGCCGGCACGGTGACGTCTTCACGCTCGGCCACGAATCGAATCTTGTCCATGAGGATCTCCTTGACGCGCTCCCAGGTAAACCTCGCCGCCTGATTTCGTGCCCGGCGGCGCATGGTCTGGGCGCGCGTCTGATCTGCTTTCAGAGCCAGCGCCTGCGTGACGATTTCGGCGGGGGAATCAGTGTCGAGTGCCACGGCGCCCTGGTTGTGGCCCGTATATTCTTCTCCTGTGTTGCCGGTAAATGCCAGTCCACCAGCAGCCATCGCTTCCAGCCCGACCAGGCCGAAGGGCTCGTGACCGCTGTTGGCCAAAACGGCATCTGCAGCGCGATAGAAGAGACGCAACATCTCCTGGGTCATGAAAAAGCGCATGTTGTAGAGTTCGCCCGGCGGCGCATCGTTCAGTAAGGAGATGGTTTCCTCTCCGCTCTGTGGCTCACCGCCGACATCGACCACGTTCAGGCCACGCGCGCGGGCGTAGCCAAGCACCTCGGCGCCATGTGGCTCCACGCCGCCACGCAGGGGAAAAACAACCCGATGGCCGGCCTCTTTAAGCCGGGCGGCAGCCTCGATAGCCATCAACCAGCGTTTGGCAGGGTCGAAACGGCCCACTTTGAAGAGCATGACCCTGTCGTCGTTTGCACGCAAAGCCTTATGAAGGGCCGCAACCAGGTCCTGGCCCACGGGCTGCAGCAGAGCCTCGGGAATACCGTTAGGGATGACCAGCGGATTCAGCTCCATTTGCCACATGAGATGTTTCATGTAGCGGCTGACGGTCGTCAGTTGCGCAGCCTGGTTTAGACGCGGCCAGTCCAGACGGTGGAAAGACATGGTGTTGTTGGCGTTCCAGAAGAGGAGGCAGTGATCGCGCAACCCCTCTTCTTCGAGCCGTTCATGCAGGCGCGCCACAGCTTCGGCGGTGTGCCACTCTTCGGCCAGAATCACCGGCAGGCGCCCGGCCGCCAGTGCCGGGCGAACGATCTCTTCTATGATGAAGGGCGGCGCCGAGCGGCTGAAATCCCACAGCTTGGCTTCCTCGGCAGCGTAGACGCCCCCAGAATGATGCGCGCTGATCCACTGGCACCAGCGATGCAAGGTGAGACGGCCATCCATCTGACGTTCGCGCCCCGGTAGCGCTGGATCTCCGACGAACAGCAGGTGCGTTTCAGTCCCTGCTGCCGCCAGCGCCTGCGACAGGTTCGTAACGCGCACGCCCAAACCGCCAGCCTGCGCATAACGGTCTGGTCCTTCGAAGGACAAGATACAAAACGCGATGTCTCTGGCTGTTAGTTTCATACTCTAAGCCTATCGCTCTGTGACAGGGCGCGCCGTGATCGCGCCTACAAATCGCGGGGAATGAGAGGCCGTTTGCGGCGCACGGCAGACGAGCTGCACCTGCCCTGGCCCTTTCGAACGGCGTACGTTGGATTACGGAAGGAATGGTTCTCTCCAGAAATACTATTAGTAGTCTTTGTTACAGATCGAGGAACATGAGGCCAAATGGCTCGTTCTCGACATACTGCCAGCCTTAGCCGTCTCGTAACTGTTCGGTCACCAAACGGTTTCCTCAAAAAGTCGCGCGCTGACCTACACTTTTCGTAATTCAGTTCTCGAACGGACATGATTTAATCGTCTTTTGCAGACAAGGAGACAATCATGAA
>CAYSMQ010000488.1:0-3551 GCA_964432035.1 uncultured Ardenticatenaceae bacterium | reverse complement strand
GGTAATACCACGCAGCGGGCCAGGCGGTTGGTGTACGGACCCTGAATGTAATTACAGCGATGGTCTGGAATACGAGCCCGTCACGCACCTCATCCTGCACCACACCGTCACCAGCAGCAACGGCGATAGCGCGGCGACCGTCCGCGCCATCTGGCAGTTTCACACCTTCACGCGTGAGTGGGGCGACATCGGCTACAATTATCTGGTTGACGTCAACGGCGTCATTTTCGAGGGCCACCTTGGCGGCGACGATGTGATCGGTACGCACGCGGCGGGCGCCAATGCGGGCAGCATGGCGGCGTCGCTGATTGGCAACTTTGTGGACGTCACCCCGCCACAAGCCATGCTCAACGCGACTGCCGATCTCTTTGCCTGGAAGGCCGATCAGAAGAACATCGATATCTATGACAGTGGTTCACTGCCGGACATGGAGTGGGGCTTGCCCAAATTGATGGGGCATCGTGATGTGTACGGGACGACGCAATGTCCGGGCGACAAGGCGCACGCGCTTTTGCCCACGCTGCGCGAGATGATTGCCGAACGCATTGACTTCACGCCGCCACATCTTTATTATGATGAATTGGATCCAGACACAAACTTTTCCCGTAGCGGCGATGGCTGGCTGAATGGACCACGCGCCTGCGGGTTTAATACGCACGCTTACTATGTTTTATCGACGACCGACGGCGGCGCGAGCCACAGCGCCGCAACCTGGCGCCCGCGCGTCGACGTGCCCGGACGGTATGAGCTCTACGTATATGCCCCCTACTGTTATACGCAGAGGCGAGACACAAACGGAGCAGTTTTTCGCGTGACTGACCCACTTGGTACTAGCACGGTTGTTGTCAACCAGGAAGAGAATCTGGGACATTGGGTGTCTATCGGTACCTACACGTTCGAAGGAACCAGCACGAGCATTAGCCTCTCCAACCTGACGAGCACGGATAACGATTGGGGCGTGTGGTTCGACGCCATCCGTCTGCGCTATCTGGAGCCGGGCGCGCTCAATCGCCAGCCGGCGGAAAGCGCCTGGCTGCGGTCGCGCACTGTAAGATTCGAGTGGTCAGTCACAAACGTCCCCAATGTGACCCAGCAGCGGCTGCAACTAGCGCGCGATCCGACGTTTAGCGATCCAATTTTCACGCAAGTGCTGAGCCCGGGCGCGCGCAGCTACACGCACACCTTTGACGAGGAGCAGCCGCGTCTCTACTGGCGCATCGTACTCACAAGGTCAAACGGACAGCTGCTTCACTCCGCGTCAACCAGTTTTGGCGTGGATACGCAGGCGCCGGTATCCTCGGCATTCGCCGTGCTTCGTTTTCCCGACGACCGTCTGATGGTCGCCTGGCAGGGCGAGGATGATGGCGCCGGGATCTCCGGTTACAATATCGATTATCGCGCCGAGGGCAGCGCCAGCTGGACGCGCTGGCAGGAGAACACCGAGGCCACATTGGCGACGTTCGACCCACCACAGCCGGGCACCACGTACTGGTTCCGTAGCCAGGCCATAGACAAGTCTGGTCTGGCGGAGCCGCTGCATGCGGGAAACGGCGACAGCAACACGGCGCAGGCGCGCTTTATGGATGAACGAAGCTGGTTCCCGTTGATCTATCGCTAAGGAAGCGAACCACAAGAGCCAACGGGTTTGTAGCCAGCGCGTTAGCGCCACGCTGCGAAAGATTTCTTTTAAGAGCCTGACGATTTTGGAGTATGGAGGATGATGTCACGGGTAGAACAGGCTGACACTGAGGCTGAAATTAAGGTTGATGTTTTGATTGTGGGTTCTGGGCCGTCGGGCATGTCCACGGCGCTACATCTGGTTCAGGCCGATGCAGGCTGGGCCGAGCGCATCGTGGTTGTGGACAAGGCCGTGCACCCGCGCGAGAAGCTTTGTGGCGGCGGCGTGACGCACCTGGGTACGGATGTGCTGGCGCGCCTCGGCTTGCATTTCGAGCCGCGCCACTTTTCGGTGCGCGAAGTCAAACTGGTCTATGAGGATAATACATACAGCATCCTGGGAAATCCGGCTTTTCGCATCACGCGGCGCGATGAGTTCGACCACTGGTTGGTACAGGTGGGGCAGGAGCGGGGTGTTGAGGTACGCCAGGACGAAGCGGTAAAGCAGATAGAGCCGCGTGACGACTACGTAGAAGTGGTGACCGACAAAGCCGTCTTTCACGCCAGGGTCGTCGTCGGTGCCGACGGTTCGCGCAGTTTCGTGCGCAGCCGGTTGAAGTGGGACGACGATTCGCGCGTTGCGCGCCTCCTGGAAGTGTTGACGCCCGAAGATACCAAGCGGGAGGTGGGATTCCGCGACGGGATTGCCGTCTTTGATTTTACGCCGATGAAGTCGGAGTTACAGGGATACTATTGGGATTTCCCCAGTTACGTGGAGGGCGAGCCGTTCATGAACCGCGGCGTATTCGACAGCCGCGCGCGGCCTGAGAAGGAGAAGGCCGACCTGGTGCAGGTGCTGGACAGTTCGATGGCCGAACGGAGGCGGCGGCTAGAAGATTACAAGCTAAAGGGCCACCCTATTCGCTGGTTCGATCCGCGCGGACGGTTTGCTATTCCCCGCGTGCTGTTGGTGGGCGACGCTGCCGGCGCCGACCCGCTGTTTGGCGAAGGGATCTCATTTGCCCTGGGTTACGGGGAGGTTGCCGCCGAGGCCATTGTCGACGCCTTCAAGCGGCAAGATTTTAGCTTTGCTTCTTACCGGCAACGGCTGCTCGATCACAGCCTTTTCCGCCATTTGCGCCTGCGCACACGGGCGGCGCGCGTCGCCTATCTTCTAAACTATCCGTGGCTGGTGCGCATCGGCTGGCTGATTGCCCGCTTTGTTATTCGCTTCACCCGCTGGCGCGATCGGGAGTATCGTCCGGGAGAAGCGCCACGCCTCCTGTTTGAGTGAGCGGGCGAACCGATTACAGCACCGGTTCGCCGTTCACTTCTTCTTGCGCGGGTGACCGTAGAGCCACCAGTACTTTTCGCGAGGGTAAGCCGGCTTCCATTCCTCAGGCCAGATGAAGTCACCCGGTTCCCAGCGCGCGCGCAATTCGCGGTCGAGCATTGCCAGCCGCTGCGCCAGTTCTGACTGGAGCTCATACGGTTCCACGCGTAACTGGGCGATCAAGGCCTCACTCATGGCCCGTGGCTCGACGGCCGATTCGTAGTAAGCGACCGCAGTTTCCTGTTTCGCTTCGCCAAGATAAGCTTGCCACTGTCGCAGGCGCGCGCTTAACTCTTCGTGTGCTTTATTCTCAAAGCGCACGACTTTTTCCTCCAGCGCTTCATGGTATTCATTGATTGCCTTATGCAGGCGGTCCTGTTGCTGCATGGAGAGCAGATCACGTAATCCCAGCAAGCGATGCTGGCGCATCAGATACCCGCCGAGCGTCAATCTTGGCAGGTCTCCCTGCGACATGGGCCAGAAAAGGACGTCGCTTTGCAAATATTCTTCCATTTCTGCAGCCATCGCTTCCAGAGCTACCAGATCCTTCTGCAGTTTTTCGGTGCCTTCCATAGATGTAAGTCCTTGAAGTCAATCTTTG
>CAYSMQ010000487.1:0-3560 GCA_964432035.1 uncultured Ardenticatenaceae bacterium | reverse complement strand
ATAAACAACTATTCGACGACGTTCCCGTGGGCCTCTTCGAAACCACTGTCGACGGTCAAATTCTGCAAGCCAATCCGGCCATGCTCGACATCCTCGGCTACGCTGACCTGGAATCCTTGCGATCAGTATCGGCCTATAACCTTTACGTAGACCCCTCTGATCGTGAGCAGTGGCGGTCGCTGTTAGACGAGAAGGAGGCGTTGCGGGACTACGAGATACAATTCATTCGCAGTGACGGACAGCAGATATGGGCGCGAGAAAATGTCCGAGTTATTTCCAATCAAGACGGAGACGGCCGTCACTACCGTGGCAGCATAGAAGACATCACCGAGCGGCGGCGACTACAACAGCAGCTGGCCGACCAACACCAGCAGCTGCAGATGATAATTGCCGCCATGCCCAACGTCCTACTGGTCGTCGACGAGCAAAACCGCCTCACAGCCCTTTACTTGCCATCTAACTTTCCACCACTCCTCAAGCAGGATTGGGCCACGACCATGGAAAATCTGGTCGAGGTGCTGCCGCAGGAACTGGCTGCCGAGACGCAGTCATGTATCGCAACGGTTCGAGAAACCGGCGTCGGCCACTCTTTCGAACGCGCCGTATCGTCTGAAGAAGCAGAAGAATCACACTATCTGCGCGTTAAGCTCTCATTGGTCAACGAAACGGGCGACATTCTCATCGTGGTCGACGACGTAACCGAACTAAAGCGCGCCGAAGAGGAGATCCGCACCTACGCCGCCGAATTAGAGCTGCGCAATGAGGAGCTGGACGCCTTCAGTCACACGGTGGCCCACGACTTACGCAGGCCCCTGACCCACATTGTGGGCTACGCCGATCTCATCAAGCAGTTTGGCGAGGAAGAACTCTCCACACAAACGCTTGACTTCGTAACCCGTATCGAAGATGCAGCTTTCAACATGGGCGAGATGATCCAGGGTCTGCTCATGTTGGCCAAGCTACGCGATACAAAGACAGTCGTCGAAGAAGTAGACATGCCCGCCATAATCGACGCCGCAATTGAGCGCGTGCAACCCGACATAGAAGAGCGTGGCGTGCAGCTCAACATAGCACAACCAATCCCCGACGCCATGGGCTATGCCCCGTGGCTCGAGGAAGTCTTTGTCAACCTCCTATCCAACGCCACAAAATATATCGGCGAAGAAAACGACAATCCCAGAATTTCCCTTAGCGCCATTTCGCAGGGCGATGTCGTACGCTATGAGGTCAACGATAATGGATTGGGTATCTCGCCGGAAGACCAGTCGCACCTGTTCGAAATGTTAACCCGCTTTCACACCGATCAGGCAAACGGGACAGGCATTGGATTATCTATCGTACAACGCGTTGTAACCAAGCTAGGCGGCGAAATCGGCGTGAATAGCGAACCAGGCGAGGGCAGCACATTCTGGTTTACCCTACCCAAAGATGAACAGCCGTCCGAAGCGTCCACCTGACTGGCCCTTCCCACCGCCCCCGTCCCCAAATTGACAATAACTTACCGCCCCGCCGACTCCAGCCACTCCGTGTCAAACGCCGAGCCCGTCAGCGCAATTAGCGCGCCCAGACTCATCGCTCGTCGCGACCGCAGGAGGAACGCGCCCCAGGCCCTCACAATCACCGGCAGGCTTCGCCGCAACGGCTCGTATCTGTATTCAGGATATGTCAGACCCTCCAGCGCCACGAGCGACGCGACGTTCAGACACAAAATCGCCCAGAACAGGGTCAGGGCGCTGTCGCGGCTCAGGGCAATGACCACAAGCGAGACCGCCGCCACCGCCAGCGCCACGACGGCAGGTGTGCGTATCAACTGCACAAAGTCGCCGGCCCCGCGCCGCCCTTGCCGCGTCCCCTTCAAAACAGTGCGCACAACGCCCTGCACCGCCATGCCGCAAAAGACAGCCATGATGATGGCCCCAAGACCGGCCGCGACTAACTGCCCGGTATTCGGCGACGCATACCGCACAATGACGCCATTGCCGCCACACGACCCATACCAATTTAGGACCAGATCTGAGCCGCTGCACACCCGCGCCGCCCCTTCGACGACGATGAGCGCCAGCGCCAACACAGTGGCGCAGAGGAAGCCATAGCGCTGCCAGAACCGGCCGTTCTTCAGATAGTAGCCATGCTGCAATCTGTTCAAGACGGTGGCGCCCGCCTTGCGCCCATGCTCCGCTTCCATCTTCCACTGCGCGGCCATGACGGCAAAGGAATAAAAGTAGAAAATAAGAAGTACAAGGATCACGGGCGCAACCGGCCAGCGGTTTCCGGCAATGGCGATGACGCCGGCAAGAACACGCAAGGGCCAGCTGAAGGAAAGGATGGCAAGCAGCAGGAGCGGATGCTCCGCCGCCCTCGGCTTGCCCCAATACGCGTATAAACCCTGGTGCAAGAGAATGACGGCAAAGAGGACGACGAGACCAGGGCCACCCAGCACAAACGCCAGAACAAAGGCGGCGAGGACGCGCAGGATGAGGTTGAATACGGCCCCCCGCAACGAGAGAAGACCGCTTGCCACACCGCGATCTCCGTACCACGGAATGCCGCGGTCCCGCTCATGATCGCGCACGTCATCCCACAACAGTTTCGCCTGTTGCAGCAGCAACTCTTCCACAATGAAAAAAAGCAGGCCCAGCCATCCGATGGTCCACAAGGGCACAGGCGCCGCGGCAGCCCACGCCGGCCCGCCGCCGGCAAACAGCTCATTGCTCAGCGCCACCCGCCCCGGCCCCGGTCCCAGTGCCACCAGCCCCACCAAGAAGCCATACCAAAACTTAGGCCCCTTAGCGATAAAGTCCAAAGGCCGCGGCGCAACATGCGCCAAAACCCGCCGCCAACCCAACCTCCACTCACCGACCGCGGACCGCAAACCACCGACCACAGACACGCCTAATCCCCAATCTCCATTCCCAATCTCCAGTCAACCAGTCTCCAGTCCCCAATCAACCAATCTCTAATCTCCAATCTCTAGTCGCTTTAATATCTTCCCACCCTTCATCACCAACACAATATTCCCCACATCCTCCAACGAGCGAATATCCTGCAGTGGATCCGTCCTGGCAACCACGATATCGGCCAACTTTCCGGCCTCCAGCGTGCCCACGCGATCCTGCCATCCCATACACTCCGCCGCCGTCTTCGTCGTAGCCACAATGCTTTCCATCGGCGTCATGCCAATGCCCACCATCAGGCCCAGTTCGCGCAGGTTTGTGCCGTGCGGCATCACGCCCGCATCCGTGCCCATGGCAATATTGACCCCCGCCTCGTGCGCGCGCTGCACGCTGTCACTATGAATCTCGATCACCTCCCGCGCTTTGCGCAAGGCATAATCGGCGATGCCGCCCTCCTTCCCCGCCTCCAACACCGCCAACGGCGCCAATAGCGTCGGCACCAGAAAGGCGCCCCGCTCCAGAAAGAGGTCGATGGCCTCGTCGTCCAAATAGATACCGTGCTCAATAGAGTGCACGCCCGCGCGCAAGGCATTCTTCACGCCCTCCGCGCCCTGCGCGTGCGCCATCACTTTCGTGCCCCGCCGGTAGGCCGCTTCGCGCACGATC
>CAYSMQ010000486.1:0-3562 GCA_964432035.1 uncultured Ardenticatenaceae bacterium | reverse complement strand
GATGCCACCATAGGTTTCGACAGCCACACGGGCCATGCGCCTTGCTTCCCCCTTCTGAGTCAAGTCGGCAGGCACGGTAATCGCTTTCCCACCTTCATTGGCGATCAATTGCACGCTTTGATCAGCGCGCTCGCCGTCGATGTCCACCACGACGATCCTGGCCTCTTCTTGTGCAAGGGCCAGTGCAGTGGCGCGGCCAATACCGGAGCCGCCGCCTGTCACCACAGCAACTTTGTCTGTGAATCGCATTCTACGCCTCCTTATGCCCGGCGCAACGGGCTGCGCCTTTCCATACAGTGCACCTCTCCCTTCTCAAAACAGCAAATGGCGTCAACGCCCCTTGAACTCAGCCGAGCGCTTTTCGACGAAGGCCGCGATCCCTTCGCGCGCATCCTCTGTCTCGTACAAGATCGAAGTGGCGTCCCCTTCATACCAGAGCGCAGCCGGAAGGGGCATTTCCAGGCCCTCGTAAACAATGCGCTTGGCCGCATTGACGGCCAGAGGCGCCTGCTCCAGGATCATCTGAGCCATCTCTTCAGCCGCGTCGAGCAACTCATCGTCCGGAACCACGCGATTCACCAACCCCCAGTCATAGGCTTCCTGTGCATCGAGGAAACGACCGCTCATCAGCAACTCGTTGGCCCGCACGCGGCCCACCAGGCGCGGAAGACGTTGTGTTCCCCCGCCGCCAGGGAGCAGGCCCAACTTGACCTCCGGCAGGCCCATTCGGGCGCCCTCTGCGGCAATGACGAGGTCGCAAACCAGGACAAATTCAAAACCACCGCCGAGGGCGAAGCCGTGTACGGCGGCAATAATGGGTTTGGGACAGCTCATGAAGCGATCGTAGACAAGACGTGCGCGCCGCTGAAAAGCAACGTACTCCTGGAGGGTGCGATCGACGTAGTGCTCGATATCGGCGCCTGCAGCGAAGGCACGGCCATGACCGTGGATGATGCCAATACGCGCTTCGTCACTGGCCTCGAACCGGGAAACCGACTCTTCCAGACGTTGGAATACATTAGGGTTCAAGGCGTTAAGCTTCGCGGGGCGATTGAGCGTAATGTATGCCAGCTCCCCCTCTTCACGATAAAGAACCTGGTCTTCATTCGCCATTCAATTCCTCCGTATACGGATAGTGGTTAGCAGATTCATAGATTGTTTCTTCGCCTCTCGCACCAGCAAACGGATCCTCAAGAGGAAATATAGGGCGCCGGAGATGACGATAGGGGAAACGCGACAAGGTTGCCGTACAAAGCCCACGAGTATCCATTTCGATGGCGGCGACGGCGATAGGCATGTATGCTGCGCGGTAAGCGACCGCCGACTTAACGGTAATCATCTTCTGTGCTTCCGGCTGGATGCCGATGTGGCGCAGTTGAGCGAGGTCAAAAGGGGGCGTTTTACGCTCAGTGAGCAGCAAATTGACGCCCTGCACTCGCAACCATGCACAACGACCCATATCAATTTCCATACTGTAGAAAGCGGCAAAATGATTGTCTGGCAACTCGCAGGTAAAAGTCCCATCGGAAAGGGCCCGCACGCGGCCCGTCACATGCACCGGCTCTCCGTGCCACGCGTCCGTTTTGCCCCCAACAGACAGGGTCACTTCGGATCCACGACCGGCGTTCCAACAAGCAAGCGCCGCGTCGGCGTCGGCAAGCACGACGACAGCGCCCTTGACCCCCTGCTGCAACATTGCTCGTAATACGTCAGTGCCATCGCCGGGCGTTCCCCCGCCTATATTATCGGCCGAATCGACGAGAATCACTGGGCCACCCGGGTGCGCAGCGGCCTGGGCAATAGCTTCATTGGCCGGTGGCAACTCGATCAGTGCCGCCTGACGATGGTCGACGAGGGTGCGGGCGAGAACCGCGGCCTGGCCCTCAACCGCCTGGGGATTGGCGTTGGTTGTGACAATGACACTGGCACCGGTGATAGGGGTATCAGCGTAGGCGAAGCCGGCCATCACTGCAATGCTGACGACGTTGGGATCCGAGGAGCGTATGGCCCGGGCTTTTTCGTGCAATGCGCGGAGCGGCAGGTCACTGGTTCCGGTTGCCTGTGGCGGCAAGAGCAGCGGCAAAAAGCGGCAGGCGACGGCCGGCTTAAGATTTTCTTTCATCAGGGCGTCCAGTATCTTCACCGCCTCCCGGCCCTTTTCGTAAGTGTCAACGTGCGGATTCGTGTCGTAAGCAAGCAGCACATCTGCCAGATTCACGGTTTCGCGGCTTACGTTGCCATGCATATCCAGCACCACGACGATGGGAACGTCTGCTACCTGTCGGCGAACGTGGGCCAGAATATCGGCTTCCACATCCAGACAATCCTCAACGACCATGGCGCCATGAAGGGCCAGTAAGACACCGTCTACAGGCAGCGCGGCTTTCAGCCGCTCCAGGAACGCCTTCAAAAGGTAATCGTAGGTCGGGCGGGTCACAATGCCACCGGGAAGCGCGGCTCCATAGACAGTGGGCAGCAGTTCCCATCCGGCTTCGTTACCGCCGGCAATAGCTCCGCCGAGAACAGAGCGCGTGCTTTCCGCGGCAGAGAGCAGCCCGGCGCCTTGATAGAGGCTCTGAGAGCGGAACGCGTCTAGATCTGTCGGTGCAGAGATAAAACTATGCGTCTCGTGAACGATGCCACCGATGGCAACGCGGAGGTTCTGGTCCCGTCGCGGCCCTGTCGTCGACGTGTGGTGCACCCTCTTCAGCCCTCCCTGGCCACCGGTTGTAGCAAGAAATTCGCGGGCATCGGCCTCACATCACCCCGTATTTGGCAAAGGCATCGACCGTACTCATTCCCTCTTCCAGGGCCTTGCGCACCAGATTCTCTTTGCGCACCTTCTCCAGTGCAAGGTTAATGACCTCCCGCTCGACCTCCTGTGGAACGACCAACACGCCGTCGAGATCGCCGAAGATAATGTCTCCGGGAGTAACGCGGATGTTGCCGATTTCCACCGCAATACGGTAGTCGATTACCTTGCCCCGCACTCCCTGGTCCTGAGCGTAGCGCCCGCGAGAAAAGGTGGGGAAGTTGAGACGAAGAATACCGCGCGTGTCGCGCGAATAACCATCGACCACGGCGCCCACCGCGCCTATCTTACCAGCGCGCGTGGACATAAGTTCGCCCCACAATGCATACGGCGTGCGGCCGCCCGTCGCCACGTACACCTCGTGCGGCTTGAGGTCGTCAAGCGCCTCAAACATCAAGCCGAAGGGCTTTCCGTGAAGTTGGGAGTGCCCCTGCCCTTCATCGCCAAGCGTGGGAAAGTCCGCCTCGAGGACCGGCATCGCTCGTCCGGCAACAACCATGTCATCATGCAGGGGCTTTATTTCGGGCGGGAGAAATTGATGGTAGAAACCGAGCCCGTCCAGCACGTCTCCAACCACAGCCGTAAACAGTTCATCTTTGATCGTACGAAACAGTTCGTCGTCGTTATTCGAGATCATGATTCTCCTTGAGTCGAGTGGCGGCGAACCGGACGTTATCGCCTGCGATGATTCCGCGCATCGGCAACGGTCCCCGCGCTAAGAATCGCGTGACTCGCGGTAAAGCGCATCAA